>JAUWVK010000014.1 GCA_030617485.1 Gammaproteobacteria bacterium | reverse complement strand
ACCTCAGCGTGATCAACAATAACAACCGGCGCCCAAACACCGGTTGAGTGACAAGCCTCGCACACATCCGAAGTGTCTACATGAGTCGGGCCTTTGCCACTGGCCATAATTGTGTTGTGACAAACATTACAGTTAGCCACGGTTCCAGTGTGATCGAACAATGCACCTATCCATGTAGCCGTTACATGACAAACATCACAGGCCTCGGTAGTGGGTATGTGTGTTACCGGATCTTTACCGGTTGCTGTTGTACCATCATGGCAACTGGTACAAATTCCATTAACCTGTGAATGGTCGACAGTAACGACAGGTACCCAGACAGCCGTACCATGGCAGGTTTCGCACAGGTCTGATGTATTAATATGAGTAGTCGGATTTTTATCCTCTGCCAATACACCATCATGACAAGTGTCACATCCACTTATCGTACCCGCATGATCGAAGGTTGCACCCAACCAGGTATTGGTTCCATGACAGGTATCGCAGGTGTCCGCTGTGGGAATATGCGTAAGAGGATCTTTAGTCGTCGCTGTCACACCATCGTGGCAACTCTCACAGGTGCCATTGACCTGTAAGTGATCCACACCAACAGCTGGCGCCCACACATTGGTTGCATGACAGGCTTCACACACATTCGTGGTATCCATATGTGTGACGGGATTAATGCCCGTGGAGATCACTCCATCATGACAAGTGACACAGGTATCAGTAATACCAACATGATTAAAGGTCGCGCCCAACCAACCAGTTGTGTCATGACAGGTGTCGCATTCATCTGTCGTGGGGATATGGATAATCGGATCTTTGCCAGTAGCCGTAGTGCCATCATGACAACTTGAACAGACACCATTCACCTGCAAGTGATCCACGGTGACGGCTGGTGCCCAGATGTTGGTAGCATGGCAGGCTTCACACACATCAGTGGTATTGATATGCGTTAGAGGATCTTTGCCCGTTGCAGTGGTTCCATCATGACAAATTGAGCAGGTACCATTGACCTGTGCATGATCCACAGAGGTTGCAGGAATCCAGGCACTGCTGGCATGACATGCCTCACATAAATTGCTTGTATCAATGTGAGCAGGCGACTTCCCTGATGCAAACCCACCGTCATGACAGGAGATACAACTACCGTTCACTTCATTGTGATCCACCTGTGCAGCCGGTACACCCAACCAGGTTCCCGGGAAGATATCATGGCAGGCCTCACATGCATCAGAGGTATCCATATGTACCGTAGTTTTACCGGTGGCAATCACACCGTCATGACAGGAAGTACAGTTACCAACAAAACCTGTATGGTCCACCGCTGCACCCAACCAACTATTAGTGGTATGACAAACATCACAGGCTTCAGTGGTAGGAATATGGGTCAGTGGATCCATTCCAGTTGCCACGTTACCGTCATGACAGCTCTCACAGGTTCCATTGACCTGCGAATGATCAACAACAGTCACCGGAATCCAGCCCGACGGTGCATGACACGCATTACATTGATCCGTGGTATCAATGTGCGTTAAAGGATCCTTGCCGGTTGCCACAAGGCCATCATGACAACTCTGACAGGTGCCACGTGTTTCGTTGTGATCAACAACCGTTACCGGTACCCATGCATCTGATGTATGGCAAGCTTCACACACGTCAGTGGTATTCATGTGAGTCAGCGGATTTTTACCAGTGGCCAGGGTGCCATCATGACAACTGATACATGCAGCAGTTGTAGTGGTGTGATCAAAAACACCAACAAACCAGACATTCGTTGTATGACAGACATCACATGCTTCTGTGGTCGGTATGTGTGTCACCGGATCTTTGCCGGTTGCAATCACACCATCATGACAACTTTCACAGGATCCGTTGACCTGTGCATGATCCACTAACGATGCTGGTATCCATACTATCGACGTATGGCAAGCCTCGCAGACATCACTGGTATCAATATGATCCAGGCCCTTACCGACGGCAACCACATTGTCATGACAAGTGATACAGGTATCGGTTGTGGTTGAGTGATCAAATGTCGGCACCACCCACGTCGTATTCACGTGACATGTTTCACAGGGCTCCGTGGTAGGAATATGCGTCAGCGGATCCTTACCTGTTGCAATCACACCGTCATGACAGCTTTCACAAGTACCATTCACTTCATTATGATCAACTGCAGTAACAGGAATCCAGCCTGATGGTGCATGACAGGCATTACATTGATCCGTGGTAGCAATATGCGCCAGCGGATCCTTACCGGTTGCCACAACGCCATCGTGACAACTCTGACAGGTGCCACGTGTTTCGTTGTGATCAACAGTGGTGACGGGTACCCAGGCAGCATTGGTATGACACGCCTCGCACACATCCGTTGTACTTATGTGATCTGTAACCTTACCAGTAGCCCGAGTGCCATCGTGGCAAACTGAACACACTTCAGTTGTTGTGCTGTGATCAAACGCTGACACCAACCAATTTGCCGTATCATGGCAAGTGTCGCAAGCGAGCGAGGTCGGAATATGTGTGAGCAGGTCTTTACCGGTTGCTATGATGCCATCATGACAACTTTCACAAGTACCGTTAACCTGACTATGATCGACCGTAACAACCGGTAACCACACCGCTGTGCTGTGACATGTCTCACACAGGTCAGAGGAATTAATGTGTGTAGCCGTATCTTTGCCGGTAGCACTGACACCGTCATGGCATGTTGTACAACCATTCACTATACCAGTGTGGTCAAAGGTAATATCCATCCAATTTGCCGTCGAATGGCAAACATCACACGCTTCAGTTGTGGGTATGTGTGTCAGCGGATCCTTACCGATAGCAATCACTCCATCGTGACAACTCTCGCAAGTGCCCTGGGTTTCATTATGGTCAACCGTGGTAACAGGCACCCAGGCGTTTGCGCTATGACAAGCTTCACAAATATTTGACGTTACGATGTGATCAACACCTTTACCCGTAGACGTTGTTCCATCATGACAGGAAGCACAACTACCATTGACCTGAGTATGGTCAACAGTAACAACTGGAATCCATACATCATTGCTATGACAGGTCTCGCACAAATCAGACGTATCAATATGAGAAGCATTTTTGCCAGTGGAAATCACACCGTTGTGACAGACAAAACATTCACCCGCCACCTGAGCATGATCAACTCCCGTTGAAGGCACCCAGGTAATCGTACTGTGGCAGGCCTCGCATACATTTGTGGTTGGAATATGACTCGCGGATTGGCCGGTTGCGTTTACACCATTGTGGCAAGCCGCACATTCAGTTGTACCAATGGTGCTGTGATCCATAATTGCAGATGCAGCAAACCCAGCGGTGGTATGGCAAAAATCACAAGCAGCGGTAGTAGGAATATGAGTAAGCGAAGGACCAACAGCCAATACACCATCGTGGCAAGCAGCGCATTGTGTGGGTAACACTTCAAATACACCACCGACATGACAGGCTTCACAGTCAATCAGGTCATGCTCCCCAGATAAAGGGAAACCCGTAGCCAGGTGATCAAATGTATTTACATCAGGAACAACCGTAGCAGCATTGGCTACAGAGGTAATGAGAAAACCGGAACACAAAAAAACCACCGTCAGGGCTAACAAAAAATCCCTAACGCCTGCCAACAAGCTGCAGTTTTTTAGAACTGCGACCACCCCATAAATCAACCCCACAATGCTTCAACTATCAACCAAAACAAGAGATCACACTGCAGATCCCGTGCTATCCCTGCAACCTCTCTACCACACCCCACACAACTGCTCTGTAGGCAAGCTGCCCTGCGGTTATTCAAACCACCGCAACGTTAATACTACACCTTACAGGTAGGAATTCATCACATTTCTTATGTACACATCAATTATTTTGACCTTAATTATCAAAGGGTTAAACTCATGGCAGGAGAAAATTGTTTAATTTTTGCACAAAGTATAGGGGGATTTTGCAGAAGACTTGCTAACCACCAAAATTATTGTAATTTTAATGCCGGGAATAGAGAGGGGAGTAGAACGCGACTTGCCCACAAATAGAGACAAAAAATCAGACTAATGGCCTTAAATCATCAACGAATATTGATGGTTTTGAACGATTCGGTGACATGACAAGCCTCACATTGCTTACCTAACTGGCCTGCATGAATATCATCTTTCTCATGGCAGCCATAGCAATTCTCAGGCAGTTCAATTTCATCTTCCACTGGCTCTTTGTGGCAGGCATGACAATCTAGCCCTTCATGCTTGCCATCGAGCGGGTAATCAGTCTGTTCCTTGTGATCGAACTCCCAGGCCATCCACTGTGAAGGTCGATGACAAATCTCACAATCTGCACCCAGTTTTTTCTCATGAACATCATCTTCTTCATGACAGGAATCACAAATAACCTTTTCTTCCTTAAATTTGTTAGAGCTGTGACAGTCTTCGCAGGTAAGAAAGAGGTGGGATTCGTGCAATGGAAATTTAGTTAGCCCATGGTCAAAAACTACTTTTTCAGTCCAGCCATCCTCATCGTGGCATATTTCACACTTTTCACCTTCCTGGCCTTCATGTGCATCATCCAGCCGATGACATTCGGAACAAGTATTAGGTGTTTTTTCTTCAAACAAAACTTCACGGTGGCATAAAACACATGCAGTTTTTTTATGCTTACCCTTTAAGGGGAATATAGTGTCTTTTTTGTGATCGAACTGAATTTTTACCCAACTCTTTTCCGTATGGCAAACATCACAACGTTTCCCATAACGTTTTAAATGCACATCACTTTTTTCGTGGCATCCTACACACGTATTTTCAACCTCATCCTTGAATATATGCTTTTTATGACAGTCCTTACATATCAGGTTTTCATGCCCGCCTTTTAATTCAAACTCTGTATCCTCATCATGATCAAATAAAAGTTTTGACCAGCGCTCATCCTGGTGACAATCATGACAACGAATTCCTCTATCACCTTTATGGACATCATCAAGGAAGTGGCAAAAATAACAATTACGAGGCGTATCGTCATAACGCTCATTAACGTGGCAGTTATGACAGGCAACATCACGATGAGTATTTTTTAATTTAAATTTTGTTTTTGAATGATCAAAACGAGCAGGCAACCATGCACCCTCAATATGGCAGTTTTCACATTTATCACCCATACGTTTTTTATGAGGCTCATCATTTTCATGACAATCTTTACAGACTCGTTCAGGTTGGCGATAAACGCCTACCTTCTTATGGCAACCACTACACTCTGTAGATATGTGGGCTCCAGCCAACTTAAATTCAGTTTTGTTGTGATCAAATATTTCAGAATCAAGCTGTACAATATCTGCATCTCTTCCCCTGTGGTCCGTGTGACAGGTTCGACACTCCCTGTCTTTTACACCCAGAATTTTTCCATGGAAACCTTTTTTCTTTTTTAGGTCTTTCTTTATTTCTTTGTGGCATTCCATGCATTGTTCATTTTGCTTAGTTCTATCAAACGCGGCATGGCATTTATCACATTTTTTCTCAACACGGGCATGCTTACTGATCACATCTCCCGGCATAACCAGGCTTTCCATTCTTTGCAGAGGACTAAGATCAGAAAAAACCGGAGGAATATTGAAAAACAATAAACCAAAGACAACCAGAACCCTGGCTACAATTAAATGTTTTACGCGAAAATGTGATCGCATAGGATCAATACAAGTGCACAGCCAGGACATGCACTGACCCTGAAATAACCAGAATAAAAATAAGAGGGACATGGAAAATACGCCAACCTACTAGCATACGTTCATAAAAATGAGACTGCCCTATTTTCACCAAAGCATTAACATGTTCTCGTAAGAATTTTTTCTCGCGTACAAGCTCTTCGCGAAAATACTGCTTGTCCCATTTTTCTTGCCGAGCACGTTTTTTTAGAAGCGCTGATAATTGGCGTGCGCTCTCAATGTAACATTTGGCTGCCTTGGCACGTAAAGCAAAAAAACGCGCTGGTGCTCGAAAAAGTGTTTTAGGCGAAGTTATAGCTGAAGCAGTAAGCATTGAGAGTGCTCTTTCAACCGCATCAATCTCTTCACCTTTGTATTTATGCATAGATTCCGACAACCGCTCCTCGGTACTACGAATAGCTATTAACTGTCGATGTAAATGATAACCAATTCGGGTGTAAATATAGCGGCCAAAAATTCCACTAGCAACAACACATAACATAGAAATCAACGCTACAGTGCTATTCATTGCCTTCAACGTGAATGAGCTATGCAAAATTATTAATATTGGGCCAACGACACCCCCCAACAAATGAGCGTAATACCACGTTGATACCCTGCCTAATTTATTAAATAGTTTTATTCGCTTACGTAAAGAATACGTCGTGGCAGCTAACATTAAAAGCCCACCAGTTAGACCCATGTAATAAACAAAATCACCATCAGTATGAAAGTATTGCTCTTGCCAAAGTATCCAAACTGAAATAACGCTAATAGTTATCAGCGATAAAATTATAAAAACAATGCGGGACTCGGTCCGCGAACGGGTATTGTTTAAATCTGCAAAATAATCTGGGTATCGATCGGCAAATAGAGCTGCTGCTGACAGATGCATGCCAGGACGAGCCATACGCTCGCCATGCTTTTCGCGGCCACTTTTTGCATTTTTAGCGGAAGAATCATTTGGGGATCCAAATGAAGGCTCCTTTTCAGAGCTTGTAGTTTCGCGTCTATCTTTCCATTGAACAAAATCTATCACAACAACCCCGCACTACCATTTACATCTAACATCACTTTCTTTATCACTTCTTTATTCAACATTGGCTATTAACTATTTCACATTCCTGATACTCGAACACCATTCGGACAGAACCAAAACAGAGTCTATATTCAGGTACCCAGGTTACCCGCCCGAATTACCTGCAACAAGATCCGCAATGCCTTTTTCAAGTTTCGGTCTGCGATTATCGGAAACCGGCATACCTTCGAGCGCCATTTTCCAGCTTTTCATCGCCGACTGGTGCTCCCCCATCCGAATCCAGGCATTCCCAAGGTACATTTCCACCAGATATTGTTTGACATTCGTATCTCCCCGCAACTCTTTCAATATACCAACAGCTTCCTTAAGCTCAGCCTCATTTTTTCGATTGCTCAAGATAGAGGCTAACACCAGTTTCGCTCGAGAATGATCAGGAAATTGTTTAACTGCAGCACGTATTCCTTCAATGGCCTTATCTGCCAGACCGAGTTCGTTATATGTCTGCGCTAGCAACAACCGATTACTAATATTGTTTGGTTCCGCTTTTACCTTGTCTTCCAATCGTCCTAACAAACTACCTAAATCAGGCGCTGTTAAACGACCATCTTTAGAACCAGCAGTAGAACCCTTAGGAGCAATTCCTGGAATAGGTGAACCAAGGCGCTGAACTATTTTTGGTAATTCCCCCCCCATAACCCGGGGTGTCTTACCAGCCATATCACTGGATAGCGGAATTGCAGCATCCATTGAAGGCATATTTGATGTTTTGCCTGTCTGACTGGAACTCATACCTTCTTGCTTCTCAGCCTGATCCGTCAACATCAAAAACATAATGACTAATGCGATAACAAGGACAATGCTTGCAGGTTGCCGTATCCAGTTAACGAAAGATTGCTGACTCATAATGCTTTACCGTTCCTTGTCATAATGCCTGAAATTTATTCCACACATCTAAATGTTATTAACCTGATACTCATACTACTTATACATGAATATAAACAACCAGGGGCCTCAGCCGTCGTGCATTATATACGACATACACCTTATCTAAACCCCAGTTGAACCAATCACACAGATACTTACCTGTATATCTAAATATAAAATAGGGGAACAAAATACTGGAAAACTGTACACGCTGCCCCCGATATAATTCAAGCAGATATAAAACAACACCAAAATTGACACCGCTTTTTCAATATAATCAACAATCTACATGGAAACAATACGTAACCCGGTAGCAAAAAATACACCCCCTACCACAACCTGAAGCCAATGCCGTTCAAATCAGCGGTCATCAGGCAGCCCACTTGAACACTTTGACCAACTATTAAAATGGTATTTTTCTGAATTTTTCCTCACATCTCGCTTTGAGTTATTGAAATTACTTTGAACCAACGATATGGTTAGCTTCCAAGTGATTGATATTGGTTAACTTACCTCCACAAAACGTTTGCCTGATTATTGATAATAATAACAAGATTAAGCTTATTACCCGTTTACCAGGAATTCTCGGCACGTACCGAGAGCTGTAAATAAAGAAGGCATTAATGGAACAACAGTCTGGATTTTACTCTGACCTACTTTACTTGCTCTCTGTAGCGGGCGCGGAAGATGCCTACAAAATCCTCACGTTCCTGATCCCTATTGCTCTTGCCTGGTACATCTACAGAAAAGTTAAATCCAAACGTGACATACGAAACCAGGCCATGTTTCTTGCCTCCAAAGAAGCTGGACTCGGCGATCCCCCTGTCTCACTACATCCTGTTATCGATCAAAACAGTTGTCTGGGTTGCGCCACCTGTGTGGATGCCTGTCCGGAAGGCCAGGTTATTGGCGTCATTCGTGAAAAAGCTCAACTGATCAACCCCAGCCACTGTATCGGCCATGGTGCCTGCAAATCGGTCTGCCCTACCGGTGCGATTACGCTGGTATTAGGTAACGAAAAACGTGGTATCGACATCCCCATGCTGAATTCAAATTTCGAAACCAATGTTCCCGGCCTGTTTATCGCCGGTGAATTAGGAGGAATGGGACTAATTGTAAATGCTATAGAGCAGGGCCGTCAGGCAATGGAAAGTGTTCGCACAATGATAAGCGGAATATCGTCGAACGTACCCTACGATGTCGTTATCATCGGCGCCGGGCCAGCTGGGTTTTCAGCATCACTCTGCGCCCTCCAGCATAAGTTACACTGCGTCACACTTGAGCAAGAAGACCTGGGGGGCACAGTAGCCCATTTCCCCCGAGGCAAAATCGTTATGACTAAACCAGTGCAACTGCCCATCATCGGCCAGGTAAAATTTGCAGAAACCACCAAAGAAGCACTAATTGATTTTTGGAGAAAAGCTGAACAACGTACTGGAGTTAAAATTAACTATCAGGAACGCATGGACTCTGTTGTAAAAACCGATGATGGTTTTATCGTAAAAACAGCAACAGCCGAGTATCACACCAAAGCTCTTTTGCTGGCGATCGGTCGTCGCGGCACCCCGAGAAAACTCGGAGCCCCAGGAGAGGAACAAACAAAAGTAGTGTACCGTCTGGCAGACCCCGCACAATATCGCAATAAGCATGTGTTAGTTGTTGGCGGCGGAAACAGCGCCCTCGAAGCCGCGATTTCCATAGCAGATGAACCCGGCACCACGGTGACTTTGTCATATCGTAGCAATGCGTTCGCCAAGGCCAACCCCAAAAATGTTGATAAAATAAATGCATCGGTTGAAGCCGGCCTCCTTAAGCTCCAACTAAAATCCACCGTCAAACAAATCGACAATCAGCATGTCACATTAAACCTGGAACACGGCGAATTGAAAATGAAAAATGATGGGGTCATTGTTTGTGCGGGCGGCATTTTACCAACGCCGATGCTAAAAGCTCTGGGCGTTGAGATTGAAACCAAACATGGAACACTTTAATAAAAATTTACCATTCTGATTTTTCTAGTCCTTACCGCAACACCTAACAACGATAATAACCGTAGCACTTAATTAAAGGGAGGATCCTTTTTCTTAAGTTCGTTGCCCACAATTTCTACGCCCGTTTCCCGCCTACGCTTGAACAAAGGCCAAAAAATAATACCAATGGCTAGTGCGGCCGCTATTAAATAGGCAATCCAGTTTGGCGGCCGAAAACTTTCTGCTTTACCCCTACCTGACTCGCCTTCATTCTCTGCAACTTGAGCCAGGCGTGTTTTTGAGTCACGCAAAAACTCATCTACATCTTTCGAGCCAAGCATCCGCGCATGCTTATACCACTTAACCGCCTCGCGTAAATCGGGGCCAGCTCCCCAGCCATGTTCAAATATTTTGCCTAAACTTAGAGCAGCCTCAGCACTTCCTGCAATAGCTCGTTCCAAATACCAACTGACCGCTATCGAATTTCCTGCGCTGAACCCCCCCTCCTGATTTGTCAGGTTGGCGAGAAGGCTTTTGGCAATTTGGTGACCATTTTTAGCTGCTGCAGACAACCATTTCCTTCCTAACTTTTCATCTCGTCCCGTACTATTGCCATATAACATCGAAATTGCCAAACGATACTGGGCATCGGCAAAGTCCTGAGCCGCCGATTTTTTATACCAGACCAGCGCCTTTAATTTATCTACGGGAACCTTAATCCCCAGCTCATACATTCGACCCAAATTATATTGCGCACTAGCAAGGCCTTTTTTTGCCTGAAGGCGTACGGTTGCAATATTACTTCGCGACAATGTGCGATTTTCTTTTAATGACCCTTTACCAACAAATTCAGGCACAACACTTTCAATACGTTCAAAATCTTTTTTCTTTGTCTGAGAGATTATTTTTGATTTAGCAGGTTTACCTGTTTTACTGACCCCATCATTTTTTGCAACCTCAAAGATTACGCGCGTTTCCCGTCGCTCTCGTATTGTTGTTGTATCTTTTTCCTTCTGCTGAATAGTCGACTCGGAATGAGCCAATTCAACGAACCTATTCAGGCTCTTGGTCGCCTTTACTTCATCCTGTAAATAAAGTTTACGAACCTTTCCCAACACATTACGTTGATCAAGAGTGTCGGGGGCATCTTCTTTAAATAATTTTTCATTCAGTAACTTCGCAAAACTATTGCCCTGCTTTGCCGCTTTACGAATCCAGCTTCCACCCTTTAATTTGCTTTTTTTGGCCCCCAAACCCAGATAGTAAAGCATGCCTAATCTTAGCTGTGCCTCGGAATGCCCCTGCTTTGCTGCCTCCCGATACCACCGAATGGCTTTTTTAGTATCAACAGGAACGCTCCAACCCGTCTCATTCATCATGCCCAGATTGTACTTGGCATCAACATCCCCCTGCGCCGCCAATTCCTGATACCAGAGGGAAGCCGCGGGGCGAGTCTCGATTTTGTGTTCTTGCGCAGCATTAGTAGCCACAGAAAACATAACAAGCAACAGTGCGACCACATACGCTCGATACAGACTATTCCTACCAAAACCATAGCGCTGTTTAAGTGAGTAAATAAAATTGCTTAAAATCATAAAGAAATACTACCAGGACAAATTAAGGTCAAAATCCAACACCCTCATACAAACTGAAACAAAAGGTTTCTGCTTGGACATGATTTATGGTTAGATTAATAGTATAAATGGGTCAGTTATTACCCTCAACCACCATAAACACCATTTTTAGAACGCTATTTAAAACAAGCTGTTATGTGCAAATTAAACCAAACTTACCGTAAATCACCAACACATCTGGCTGTCGCATTGTTATGCGGCATGCTTTTAGCCGTGTGTAACATACCCTCTAGCCTTGCTGCAGACCAAACAAAGATTCGCCTTTACGATGGTTGGAGTGAACTAATGTACGCCGCCTGGCGAGGGCAGCCAGCCATGGTTAATGATTTGCTTAAAAAGCCACACCATATAAATGCCACCGATGAAGATGGTCGCACGGCTTTAATCTATGCCGCGTGGAGCGGCAACACACAGATTGTTCGCACCCTGTTAAAGAAGGGTGCCACCATTAACCAGCAAGATTCTGGCGGCCTTTCTGCGCTTGCCTGGGCTGCGAGGCAAGGACAGGTTGAAACATTACGCATGCTTCTGTCTAGTGGTGGACAAATAAATAACCGGGATGAAAAAGGGTTTACGCCTCTGACCTGGGCAACTTATATGCAACGTCGTGCTGTTGTGCGTTTATTATTGGAACATAGCGCCAACCCCGATGTAAAAACAAGCTCTGGGGCTACCACATTAAATATTGCGGCTGAGTTGGGATACCATCAGATAGCTCAACTCCTACTAAAATATGGCGCTGCCATTAATTCAGTCGACAAACAAAACCATTCTATTCTTTGGCATGCGGCAAACAGTGGCAATTTTTCAACCGTAAAACTACTAGTCAAAAATGGTGCCGACATAAACGCTGCCGACTCCCACGGCCAAACTCCTCTAATGCGAGCCATAAGGGGAGATTTTCAGAAAATGGCCACATGGCTAATCACACAAGGCGCAGAAACCAAACACGTGAGTCACAACGGAAATAGCGCAAGTCACTTCGCCGCAATGCGCGGCAACTACAGTATTTTACAAAACCTGCTAAAAACTGATGCTCCTGTCGATATAGCAAATAAAACCGGCAACACCCCTCTACTGTTGGCAATAAAAAACGGTTTCCCCAAAACCACCGAACTATTGTTACGCAACAATGCAGATATCACGCACGCAAACTTACTTGGAGAAACCGCTCTTGATATAGCCACAAGCGAAGACCACAAGAAGATCATTACCCTGATTAAGTCTTATGCAGAATCCAGCGGACTTCTGGATCGCCTGCTTTCCAATTGACTTTATAATTTCAGTGCAACAACTACTGAGCAGTGTTAATCACCCATCTCATCATTTAAAAATCATCATCGGATATTTTACTGCCCGCGGCCAACGTTAACGCTTCTTCAATTTCATCTGGCGCACACATGATTTTAAAGAAACTATTATCACCCATCATTTTCAGGTCGGGAAAGTTAATAGCAATACGGAAGCGCGCATATAACGCATAAACTTTTCGCCCTGATACCAGCATTTCATAAGGCAAATGAGCTGTTGAACGTACGGGTTTGAAATCAATATGCCCCATAACAAATTTATCAGCACTGCAATTTTTGGTCAGACTGACGCCAAACACTGCTTCATCTTTACCTGGCACATCAATACGATAAACTTTTGAAACGCCGCCTTTATTGGCCTCCAAAGATTTTTCAACTGCTAAAATAGCATCGTCATACGTTTTGTATTCAGCCAAAACACTTGGCTCATCAAAATATTCCATACCAAACATGTAATGGTATTTGCGAACATCTTCAGCTGTCATACCATCTTCTGGCCCATAAACCTTCATTGAACCTAATGCAGATTGCAGACTGGCAGCAACATCACTTAAATCAGCTGCCATACGATAAGCATTCGCCATGTACACAGGATTGGTGTACGCCACCTGAACTTCGTCACCTACTTTAGTAATAGAGACACGCTGGCCAGCTGCATAACCACCAAATTTGGATTTTGCTGCTGCGCCCTTCAAAGAGTCTGACGTAATAATGATTATCGTTGCATCAGCATAGGGGGTGTACTCCCCCACTATTTCAAAACCTGCATTACCCAGTTTTGCCTTAACATCCGCAGCTATTGTAGCCACATCACCTGAACCCGTTGAAGCTAGAGTAAAGGGTTTAAGTAAATCAGCGGCCTGCGTTAGCCCGGCCGAAAGCATTAGCATAGCTGCCACATAAAACGTTTTGCATAAGTTTCGCGTCAACATCTCATTAATCTCCCATTCTGTTCGTTCACACTATTTATTTCAGGCAATAAAAAAAGGGACACGTCATAACATGTCCCCCTTTAGCTAACTCATTAGTCGATACCTGTTCGACATCATTCTGTCACATCCATCATTACACAAATAAACAGATATCTGACTCACCAGCAAATTCAAAGAAAGTTGCGGCACCACCGTATTCAATATCATCAATAAAATCACTGGTATTGAAATCAAACAAATCAACCGTCATCTGACAGGCAATCATTTTCACTTCAGCTTCAAGGCAAAGCTCACGCAGTTCTTCAAGACTGGCAACGCCTTTGGATTTCATTTTCTGCTTCATCATGACAGTCATCATAGACTGCATGCCCGGCAAAGCCTGTAATAAAATGGGCATGGGCATAGGCATAGGCATGCCAGGATTACCCAGTGAAGTCACTTTTAAATCCATTTTCTTGCGTAACAACTGCAAGCCATAAAAGGTACAGAAAATCTGCACTTCATATCCTAATGCTGCGGCCGTGGAGGATAGGATAAAAGGCGGGTATGCCCAATCCAGTGAACCTTTAGTCGCGATAATTGCTAGTTTTTTCTCAGCCATCTAACACCTCCTAGGGTACAACAATCAGTTCCTGATCAGCCCTTTTTCATTAAGAAGTAGAATTTACCACCATCTTCACGCGATTCCTGAAGCTCGTTACCAGTCTGCTTGGCAAATGCTTCAAAATCCTTCACAGCTCCCGGATCCGTCGCAATAATATGTAACACCTCACCTGAACTCATACCATTGAGTGTCTTTTTTGCACGCAGGATTGGTAGTGGGCAATTCAAGCCTGATGCATCTAATTCTTGGTCAAAATCTGCCATGGGAAACTCCTCATCATTGTTGGTCCATACATTAGAATTCAATTGACCACTTATATTCCAAACTATATGAAAATGCAACCCGAACTTTCAGTTTTCCATATATCAAGACATATTCTATTACTGATGTAACACACAATAATGGGTCGTGTATTTCACAAAAGCTGAAACTTACACAAGCTATTGCGGGTCTTACTACCTGGCCACCACACAGGCAACGATTCTGCATTCATGAGCGATGCATGTTTAAATGTTGTTTGATGAACAGGCAAAAAGTTACACTAAACTCGCTTTTACCTACCCAATAAACTCCATCCATCAAACCCAAAAATAACAAATTTACTAATAAATTCTGATGCTTACGCGTAACTATAACATTCCAATCTGGATCATATTATTTTGCTGGTTTGCGTTAGCAACACCCTCAAGCGCCTCTAATTTGGCAGCCCAGCTCCCCGATATAGGTGATGCTGGCTCTACTGTATTAACACCTCGACAGGAAAAACTGCTTGGCATAGAATTTATGCGCAGCGTCCGACAAAGCCTCAATCTTCTTAATGACCCATTATCAACAACTTACCTCCAAAACCTGGCTGACAAACTGCAATCTAAAACCGTTGATAGCAACCAGGACATTACAGTATTCATTGTCGACGACCCCTCAATTAATGCCTTTGCTGGCCCAGGGGGATACATTGGCATCCATACAGGGCTAATACTTGCCGCCAGAACTGAAGGAGAGCTGGCATCGGTGCTGGCTCACGAAATTGCCCACGTGACTCAACGTCATCTCGTGCGAACATTCAAGGCTGGCAGCAAAACGAATCTGGCGACCATGGGTGCCATCATTGCAGCCATTGTGCTGGGGGCTAATAACCCACAGGTTGGAGAAGCTGTGCTGGCCAGTACCGTTGCTGGAAGCATCCAGCAGCAGCTCACTTTCTCACGAGCCCATGAGCAGGAGGCGGACAGAGTCGGGCTCGAGCTACTAGCTTCTGCCAATATTGACCCACGTATGATGGTTTCCTTCTTTGGGGTACTTCAACAGCAACAGAGAACGATGGGCAGTACATTTCCCGAGTTTTTACTGACCCACCCATTAACACTGGCCCGAATTGCAGACACTCGAAACAGGGCGGAGCAATACGCAAAATACGCTCTGACAGAAAATACGACCTTCCAGCTTATCCAGGCTAGAACTGCAACCCTGGCGAAAAAAATAGCCAGCAATCCTTTCGGCCAGGTGAAGTCCAGTATTGGCAAAAAGCCTCGGGAATATTATCAAGCTCTCACTACTGCAAAATCGAACAACTATAAACTGGCACGTGAACACATCCAGCCTCTTCTGCGGGCCGATGCACGTCGAGTCCTGTACCATTTTAGCGCCGCCAACATTGAGCTGGCAGACAACCAACCAGAAAAAGCACGCAAGATCATTGTAAAAGCACTGGATTTGTTTCCTGGCAATCCATCATTAACGGAGCTTTATGCCAAAACACTACTGCAACTAAAACAGCCTCAATTAGCCTTTGATGCGCTGAAGATTGCAATCCGCAGACACCCTGATAAGTACTACCTGTATCAATCCTACGCAAAGACTGCCTCCACCCTGGGTAAAAAGGCCGAAGCCTATCGCGCTCTGGCCGAATATCAAGTTGCACTGGGCAACCTACTCCAGGCCATAGATCATCTTGCTCGAGCATTATCTGCGGGTACATTGGACCATTATGACCAATTATCTGCTGAAGCCCGCCAAAAGGAGCTCAAATCAGAGGTTCTCGCTCGAAAACAGGAGTCTGATTCAAAGGACAAATAGAATCATTTTGTGATGGCGTAAATAAATTAATAGCACTTTTTTCCCCATAACCCTTGTGTCCTTTGCCCATTCTGATATAACAACTAGCCTGTATGTTTGGCTATCGAAATAGAAAAGCTTCTACATACTCGGTTAAAGACAGAGCGGTTAAGCAAATTAAGCTCTTCTCAAGCCAAAAAAAAGAAATATTATTATAAAATCAGTAAGTTAATCCTGAAGGAGGAAGCAGCGATGCGGAAATCCGCGAAAAGTACCCTGGCATTAGCCGGAACCTTGGCACTTATTATGGGCAGTTTTTCTGTCGCCCCTGGAGTCGCCAGCGCAGCATCTGCAGTTGAAGAGGGAAAGAAAATTTCTTTTCATAAAAAGAAAGGTAATTGTCTGGCCTGCCACAAAATTGCGGGCGGTGTAGCTGCCGGCAATGTGGGCCCTGCACTGGTCAACATGAAAGCACGTTTCCCTAATAAAAAGGCAATGCGCGATCAAATCTGGGATCCCACAGCTAGAAACCCCAACACCATGATGCCACCCTTCGGTAAGCACAAAATTTTGACCGAAAAAGAACTCGACAAGGTCGTAGAATTTATTTACACCTTGTGACCACAAGATTCACAATATTAGAACTAGAAGGAGATCACCGAGTTATGAAACGTAGAACCTTCCTAAAAGGCACTGTTGCCAGCGGAATGCTGGGTGTTGCCGCAAGTGCGGGTCTGTTAATGCCGAAAATGGTATTAGCTGCCTGGCCAAAGGCTGCATTTGAAGCCAAAAAAATGGATGATGGCCTGAATGCGTTGTACGGCTCTGCCAGTACCGCTGCAAGTGGAGACATCAAGATAAAGGCTCCAGATATTGCTGAGAACGGCGCAGTTGTACCAATCTCTATTTCCACCGGAATGAAAGCAAGCTCCATTGCTGTTCTCATCAAGGAAAACCCTGTACCGCTGACCTGTAGTTATGAGTTGGGTGGCGACACAGTGGGATTTATATCCTGCCGCGTCAAAATGGGTAAAACCTCTGATTTGATCGCAGTTGTTAAATCTGGTGGCAAACTTTACAGCGCTAAACGAAAAATCAAAGTGACTATCGGCGGTTGTGGCGGATAAAACATCCGTTGAATCGTTACAACGTTACGCTACAACATAACAGTAGAGGATTAAGAGAATGGCCAAAAAGAAAATTAGAATCCGCGCCAAAATGAAAGGCGGCGTTGCGGAAGTTAAGGCCCTGATGAGTCATGCAATGGAAACCGGCTTACGGAAAAATAAAAAAACCGGCAAGAAGATTCCCGCGCATTTCATCCAGGATGTTACCTGTACTCACAAAGGAAATACTGTACTGGTCGCTTCATGGGGACCTGCTATTTCCAAGAACCCGTACCTGTCCTTCAAGTTTAAGGGTGCTGCAAAGGTGACACAGTTACAATTAGCTGGGCTGACAACAAAGGCGGCAATGCTTCTGCAGATGCCAAAATTGGCTGATAGCAAGGTTATACAGCTTAATACCTATAAATGTGCTGCTGCCTAACCTAATACTTAAGATATTAGAAATACCAGGCAAATAACTATAAAGTTAATAACGGCAGCGACGGACGGAGGAGCAACAATGAAAAAACTGCTTTTGATAGCAACGGCGTTT
>JAUWVK010000126.1 GCA_030617485.1 Gammaproteobacteria bacterium | reverse complement strand
GGTTCTTTTCCTCCGAACAACATCTTCACAGGATTTTCAAGCATTTCTTTTACATTCACCAGGAAAGTTACCGATTCGCTTCCGTCAATAATACGGTGATCGTAAGAAACAGCAACATACATCATAGGGTGAATTTCAACTTTGCCATTTACTGCAATAGGTCGTTCAACAATGTTGTGCATACCCAATATTGCACTTTGAGGAGGGTTAAGAATAGGGGTTGATAGCATTGAACCAAAAGTACCGCCATTGGTAATGCTAAATGTACCACCCGTTATATCTTCCAACGACAATTTTCCATCTTGTGCACGCGTACTAAAATTGGCAATGCCTTCTTCAATATCAACAAATTTCATTTGATCAACATCACGTAAAATAGGAACAACCAATCCGCGCGGCGATCCAATAGCTATCCCAATATCGTAGTAACCATGATAAACAACATCATTACCATCAATTGAGGCATTAATTACAGGGAATTGCTTTAATGCTTCTGTCACGGCCTTTGCAAAAAATGACATAAAGCCCAATCGTGCACCATACTGTTGTTCAAATTTTTCTTTGTATTTCTTACGCATCTCCATAACAGGTTTCATATTCACTTCATTGAAGGTGGTAAGAATGGCCGCAGTATTTTGAGCATCTTTCAGCCGTTCGGCCACTCGAACACGTAAACGACTCATGGGAACTCGTTTCTCCGGTCGGCCATCTTCAGTACTTTTTGTTGTTATCTGCGCTGGCTGCAAAGGTTCTTTTTGTGAAGACACAGATTCCAGTCGTTCGGTATTACCACTCAAGGTTTCAAGGTAGGCAAGTGTATCCGCCTTGGTAATGCGGCTATCACGGCCTGTTCCCATGATTTGAGAAACATCCAGATCGTTGTCTGCCGCCAACTTGCGGGCCGCCGGACTTAACAATGCAGCAGGTTGTTTTTTGCTAACTTTTTCAGACACTGGCTGAGCTGATTTTTTTGAGGTTTTTTCTACACTGTCATCAATCGTTGCAATCACTTCATTACTCATCACCAATACACCATCTCCTTTGGTAATTTCTTTTAGGATCCCATCCTTAGGTGCCACAATCTCCAGCACAACTTTATCCGTTTCCAGGTCAACCAGATTTTCATTGCGTTTTACAAATTCACCGGCCTTTTTATGCCAGTTAACCAGCGTTCCATCAGCTACCGACTCTGACAAGGCAGGTACCTTTACTTCAATCAGCATTTTTTTCTCCATCAGAATTATTTTCTTCCCCAAGTGCAGTATCTATTAATTCCTGAAGCTGTTTAATATGTTTTTTGTAATAACCTACTGCGGGTGAGGCAGAGGCCGGTCTACCCGCATAAGATAACGACTGTTCATTACGCTTACTATCTCTGAGCATAGACCAAATATACTGCCAGGCCCCCTGATTCTGTGGCTCTTCCTGGCACCAAACCACTTCCTCTGCATTGGTATAACGGTCTAGCTCTTCACAAAAGTCTGTGGTCGGAAATGGGTAGAGCTGTTCGATTCGAATAATAGCAACATCTTCTATTTCCCGTTTTCGCCTCGCATCCAGAAGATCAAAAAACACCTTACCGCTGCATACCACCACACGGTGAATATCTTTTGGCTCAACATCATCTGGATCAGTAATAACTGTTTTGAAACCACCTCTACTTAAATCGGACAACTTTGAGGTTGACAGCTTATGACGCAATAAACTTTTAGGTGTCATGACAATCAGTGGCGTCCGCATTCTATGTATCATTTGCCGACGCAACAGGTGGAACATTTGTGCCGGCTCGCTGGGCATACAAACCTGCACATTATCATCAGCACATAATTGCAAATAACGTTCTAGCCGCGCAGAAGAATGTTCGGGGCCCTGTCCATCAAAACCATGTGGTAAAAACATAACGAGTCCGCTGAGCCTGCCCCATTTGGAAAATCCTGAAGTGATAAACTGATCGATCACTACCTGCGCACCATTTGCAAAATCACCAAACTGAGCTTCCCAGATGACTAATGTATAAGGCGCCGTAGTGCTGTAACCATACTCAAATCCTAGCACGGCTTCTTCTGACAATAGAGAATCAATAACAACAAAATCAGCCTGATCCTTACCAAGGTGCTGCAACGGTGTGTAACTACTGCCATCCTGTTGATCATGAATAATTGCCTGTCGATGAAAGAACGTCCCGCGGCCACTATCCTGTCCTGACAGTCGTACTGGACAACCTTCTTCGACAAGGCTTGCGTAAGCAACTGTCTCCGCAAAGCCCCAGTCCATCAACGATTCATTGAGGGCCATCTTTCTCCGGTCTTCCAAAATACGGCTTACCGCCGGATGTACCGACAAACTTTCAGGCAACGTATAAAGGCGCTTTACGACATCCTGTACGTAGGACTGGGATAAACTAGTATCTACATTCTCATCCCATCTGGCATCAGCATATGGCGTCCAGTCTACCCAGTAAGGTTTATCGTAATATTTTTTAACAATATGGGGTGCAACAGTTTCACCCTTATCAAGCGCATTACTATACTTTGCATTAATGTCATCAATTTTCTCTGCGTTAGTCAAACCTTCTTCAATCAATCGATCTGCATACAGTTGCGCAAGGTGTGCATGCTGCCGGATATTGTTGTACATCATCGGTTGAGTAGCCGCGGGTTCGTCGGCTTCACTGTGACCATGACGGCGATAACAAACCAGATCAACAACCACATCCTTTCGATAAACCATGCGAAAATCCATGGCCATTTTCATCACTCGCGAGACGGCATCCGGGTCATCTCCGTTTACATGGAAAATAGGCGCCTGAATCATGCGGGCCACTTCAGTGCAGTAAGTCGTAGAACGAGAATCCAGCGGGTTACTGGTAGTAAACCCAATCTGGTTATTAATAATTATATGAATGGTACCGCCGATATTAAAACCGCGCGCTTGCGACATATTAAAATTTTCCATCACCACGCCCTGTCCGGAAAATGCTGCATCACCATGGATTAAAACGGGTAAAACTGTTGCACCGGTTATATCTTTACGACGGTGTTGACGAGCGCGCACCGAACCGCCCACAACGGGGCTAACGATTTCTAGATGCGACGGGTTAAATAACAAAGCCAGATGCACGATTCCACCAGTCGTTTGAATGTCTGATGAAAACCCTTGATGATATTTTACATCACCGGAACCGAGTTCCTGATTGCCACTGCCATTGCCTTCAAATTCTTCAAACAAAGAGCTAGGCGCCTTGCCCAGAATGTTTGTCAACACATTCAATCTGCCACGGTGCGCCATACCTAGCACAACTTCGGTGACATCATGTTCACCAGCCTGATGTATCAATTGATGCAACATGGGAATCAGACACTCTGCTCCCTCTAGTGAAAATCTTTTTTGACCCACGTAACGTGTGTGCAAATATTTTTCGAATTCGGTTGCCGCAAGAATACGCTCTAGAATATCCAGCCGATGTTCCGCTGAATGTTTAATCTGATTAGCATTACTTTCAACACGCTGTTGTATCCAGCGTTTTTGTTGCGTATCCGTAATGTGCATGTACTCAACACCAATATGGTTGCAATACGCGCTGTGTAGAATTTCTATGATGTCTCTAAGTGTTGCTGTCTCCGCCCCAACCAGTGAACCGGTGTTGAATACTGTCTCCATATCCTCATCACCCAGCTTATGGAAAGCAGGATGTAATTCCGGCACCAGTTCCTGATCGCGCAAAATAATAGGATCAATATCGGCATGCTGATGACCACGAAAACGGTAAGCATTGATTAACTGCAATACGGAAACCTGTTTGGCATCCAGGCAAGAGCTCGTTACCTCAGACTGAGCCTTCTGGGTCTGGGGTCTTTGATGAACGCGAGTTGATCTTGCCAACCGTTTAAACTCATCACGAATCGATTTATGGTCCGGCTCACTGACGGGTAGCTCCCCGCTAGCCTGCAGGTTACGAAACAAAATCTGCCAGTCTTCACTGACATCAGCCGGGTTATTCAGAAAAACGGCGTATTGCTCTTCCACAAACGGTGCGTTTGCACTGCTAAGGTAGCTACTTTCTGCTAATTTTTTCATCGTTGGCATCTAACCTACATATCCCGCTTTACATAACAGGGCAACTTATCGGCTTTTCCCTGAAATTATCTTCAATTTATCTTTTATCTCATTGTCTTTATTAACTTTTTTAAAAACATCCTATAACGAAAAATATCGGCAGCAAAGGCTATTTCTTTATTGGCCCATATTTGGAAGACCTCACGCCCCCACAGGCTAAAGCGTATGCGGTTACAACCGATAATCAATAGTGATGTGGGACATTTTTAGTGATTACCCATTCTTAATAGGTTGAGGGATACAAGCTCTTGAAAAGTGGTGTATTAAATAGCCTGCGTGGACGTTATGCCCTGGTTGCCATCATTGTTGCCGTGGTAGTGGTGGGTGTTGCCTACCTAAGTTACATCAAGCTCAATGATGCGCGAGAACAAACCTCCGAAAATACCAATGCACGAAATCTGATACTGGAACACAGTCGCCTTATCCGCGATGCAGTCTGGAGTACGCGTGAGTCCCTGGCCGCTTTTTTACTGACTCCCAATGATGCCAAACAACGGCAAAATATTTACAACTATCTCGATGACGCAAAAACACATACCAATAGCCTGCTAGATCAACCATGGATAATTCAAAACAGTAAACAGACCAGCGTCCAAACTCTGGAACACACATTAACTAAACTTAAGCTGTCCATCGATGAACTTGTAAAAACACGACTGGACATGAGCCGTCAATACCCTGCCCTGGCACTTGCCAGAGCATC
>JAUWVK010000083.1 GCA_030617485.1 Gammaproteobacteria bacterium | reverse complement strand
GTTACCCATTGCTACGGATTGTCTGGATGTGGTGGTGTTGCCCCATGCCCTGGAATTTACCGATGACCCGCATCAAATATTGCGTGAGGCAGACCGAATTTTGATTCCAGAAGGGCATGTGGTGATTTTGGGGTTTAATCCCTGGAGTCCATGGATGCTTTGGCACCTGATGTTAGGGTGGCGAGGCAAGCCGCCCTGGTGTGGTCGTTTGATTCGTCAGGGTCGTTTGAAAGACTGGCTGCAGTTGCTGGGTTTCGATGTGATTAAATCCCGCCATTTCTTTTTCAGGCCACCATTGGCCAATAAGGTCATAATGAAAAGGCTGCGTTTTTTTGATCGCATAGGAAAGCGCTGGTTCCCCGTTTTTGGAGCCGGTTATATTGTGGTGGCCCGCAAGCGGGTGGCAACACTCACACCCATCCGACCACGATGGCGTCCACTTCCCATAAGCAAGCCTGAGTTGGCGGGCAGTTCCAGTGGTATGAATGGAAATCGGGATGTAGCAAACAGAAAGAATCATGACGATCCGGTAACCCTATTTAGCGTAAAACGATTTAAATAAAGCGATATGAATAAAATAGACGATCAAAAAATAGAAATGTTTACGGATGGTGCCTGCCGGGGTAATCCGGGGCCTGGTGGTTGGGGTGTGATGTTACGTTTTAATGGTGCTGAGAAAGAACTCTTCGGTGGTGAAGCGCAGACGACCAATAATCGCATGGAACTCATGGCGGCCATTCGTGGTATGGAAGCCTTAACAAAACCGTGCTCAGTTGTGCTCACCACTGATTCGCAATACGTGATGAAAGGCATTACCGAGTGGATGGAAAACTGGAAACGCCGTGGCTGGAAAACGGCGGCAAAAAAGCCAGTGAAAAATGTCGATCTCTGGCAACGTTTATCTGCGGCACTGGAAAAACATGAGGTGGAATGGCAGTGGGTGCGTGGTCACACTGGTCATCCTGAAAATGAACGTGCCGACGAGTTGGCAAACCGCGGTATTGATGAGCTGGGTTCTTGAATCTTTTGATCACAAACAATAATGGCAGAATGAATAAATGAGACAAATCGTACTCGATACAGAAACAACGGGCCTGGAACCTTCGCAAGGCCACAAAATTATCGAAATTGGTTGTGTGGAGTTAGTGAATCGTCGACTTACCGGCAATCACTATCACCAGTATATCCAGCCGGACAGAGAAATTGATGAAGGTGCCATTGAAGTGCATGGCATCAGTAACGAGTTTTTGATGGATAAGCCACTGTTTGCCGACGTGGTTGAAGATTTCATGGATTTTGTGCGCGGTGCTGAACTGGTTATTCATAATGCACCGTTCGATGTTGGTTTCCTTAATCACGAATTAAAAATGTTAAAGGGCTCTCACGGTAAGCTGGAAAGTCATTGCACTATTCTGGATACGCTGTCACTTGCGCGCAAAATGCACCCAGGCCAAAAGAATAGTCTGGATGCTTTATGTAAACGTTACGAAGTGAATAATTCACATCGTGAATTACATGGCGCGTTGCTTGATGCTGAAATTCTTGCCGATGTTTATTTGTTTATGACCGGCGGGCAAACCAGTTTATTGCTGGGCAGTCAGGGGGATGAAACGCAATCGTCAGCAGATGGAGGTATTCGTCGCTTGGCTAACGACAGGCCGCGACTAAAAGTAGTGAAGTCAGGTGATGAAGAACAGACTGCCCATGAGGCGCGGTTGTTATCCATTGGTGAAGCTAGCGGCGGAAAATGCCTTTGGGTGGATGGTGCTGAAGAGTAATATGTGAATTTGTTAAAAGGTGCGCCAGAATACTATTTTCTAAATATTTACAAACGCGCCCTGTGTTCAAATATTACTAACAGATTTTATTTATAGAAGCCCTGATACCAGCGAACAAAGTTTTCGATACCGGTTTCTACCGAGGTGTCCGGCTTATAATCCACATCGTTTACCAGATCCTGAACATCGGCAAAGGTGTCTGGTACATCACCCGGTTGCAGCGGCAACATATTCATTTCAGCCTTTTTACCCAGGCAATCTTCCAATACTTTAATGTAGTGCATCAATTCGATAGGTGCGTTATTACCGATATTGTATAAACGGTATGGGCCTGTAGCGGTAGCAGGGTCTGGGTTGTCGCCGGACCAGTCCGGGTTGGGTTGTGCTATGTGATCAAGGGTGCGAATGACACCTTCGACGATATCATCAATATAGGTGAAGTCGCGACGATGTTTGCCGTAGTTGAAAACATCGATAGGTTCGCCAGCCAGAATTTTTTTGGTGAACATAAATAGTGCCATGTCAGGGCGACCCCACGGGCCATATACCGTAAAGAAGCGTAGGCCGGTGGTTGGCAATTGGTACAGATGGCTGTATGTGTGGGCCATTAGTTCGTTAGCTTTTTTGGTGGCAGCGTACATGCTCAACGGGTGATCCACATTGTTGTGGATGGAGAAAGGCATGTTGGTGTTGGCGCCATAAACTGAGCTGCTGGAGGCGTAGACCAAATGCTCAACATCGTTGTAACGACACCCTTCGAGGATATTCATGAAACCCATGACGTTGCTTTCCACATAGGAATGCGGGTTCTCAAGTGAGTAACGTACGCCGGCCTGAGCGGCAAGGTTCACCACCTTGTTGGGTTTGTGTTTAGCGAACAGTGCCTCCATGGCGGGACGATCTTCGATACCAATGCGCACTTCTGTGAAACCAGGGTGATCTTTAATTTTGGCCAGGCGGGCCTCTTTTAATGAGACATCGTAGTAATCATTCAGGTTATCAATACCGATAACTTCTTCGCCGCGTTCAAGCAGGCGTTCAGCCAGACGGCTACCGATAAACCCGGCGGTGCCGGTGATGAGTACTTTCATATCTGTTCCTGGTATTAGGTTTCTGGTGTTAGATCTAAGTGTTGCGTTTAGTGTTTAGAGTCGATCGTCCACAGCGTCTACAGGCAGGATGTGTTTGACATCGAACAACACGCAGTCGGTTTTGCCCAAAGCACGGATTTCATCGGCAGACATGGCTTTAAACTGGTCATGCGACACGGCCAGTATAATGGCGTCGTATTTTCCTTTTTCCAGTTTAGGAATGGGGCGTATGCCATATTCGTGCTCCAGTCCATCGGGATCAACCCAGGGGTCGTAGACGTCCACATTGGCATGGTAGTCCTTGAATTCCTCGATAATGTCGATGACGCGAGTGTTTCGTAAGTCTGGACAGTTTTCTTTGAAGGTGAAGCCCATGATTAGCACGTTGGCGTCTACCACGTGGATACGTTGCGTGGTCATGCGTTTGACTACGCGTTCGACCACGTGGCTACCCATAGAATCGTTAATACGGCGACCCGCGAGGATCATTTCTGGCTGATAGCCAATTTCCTGCGCTTTGTGGGTGAGGTAATAGGGGTCAACGCCGATACAATGCCCGCCCACCAGTCCAGGGCGAAAGGGCAGGAAATTCCATTTGGTGCCAGCAGCTTCCAGTACTTCAATAGTGTCGATATCGAGCTTGTGAAAGATTAGCGCTAACTCATTGATGAGCGCGATATTGACGTCCCGCTGCGTATTTTCGATAACCTTGGCTGCTTCAGCCACCTTGATGGAGCTGGCCTTATGGGTGCCGGCAGTGATGATACTGGCATATAAATCATCAACAAAATCAGCAGACTCTGGCGTAGATCCAGAAGTGACTTTAAGTATAGTGGTAACCCGATGTTCTTTGTCGCCGGGATTAATACGCTCTGGAGAATAACCCGCAAAAAAGTCTTTATTGAAACTGAGGCCGGATTCAGTTTCAAGTATGGGGACACAAACTTCTTCGGTTGCGCCGGGGTAAACGGTGGACTCATAAATCACCACATCGCCCTTGTTGAGCAGTTTACCTATGGCATGGCTAGCACCTATTAAAGGCGATAAATCCGGGCGTTTCGCCGAATCAATAGGGGTGGGAACGGTTACGATGTAGACATTGCAGTCTGCCAGATCGCCTGGGGTGCTTGTATAAGTCAGCTGAGTGGCGAGTTTGAGTTCGTCTTCATCCACTTCTAGCGTGCTATCTTTGCCTGCCTGTAGTTCAGCCACACGCGGTGCATTGATATCCAGGCCCTTGGTAGGGTAGTGCTTGCCGAGTTCAACGGCCAGTGGCAGGCCGACGTAGCCCAGACCGATGATGCCGATGCGGGTGTCTTTTAAATTGAACATTTGTGAGTCCTTTGGATATGACTGGCGTTAAGCCCGTCTATATATAAATGGTAAATGTGATTCTAGTTAAGGTCGGCCTATGCAGTAATAGCTGAAGCCGTCCGCCTTTAGTTTTGCTGGGTCGTACAAATTTCGACCATCAAAGATTGCAGGCTGGCTGAGTTTCTCCTTAATCAGTGCGAAATCTGGGCTGCGGAAGGCGCTCCATTCAGTAACAACTGCTAATGCATCAGCGCCTTGCAGAGCTGCCTCTGGCGAGTCAAGCAGTAGAAGATTAGCGTTGTCTCCGTAAATTCGCCTGGCCTCATCCATTGCCTCCGGATCGTAGGCCCGCACTTTGGCACCTGCGTTCCACAAGGCTTCCATCAAGGTGCGAGACGGTGCTGCACGCATGTCATCTGTTTTAGGCTTGAAGGCCAAACCCCAGAGAGCGATGGTTTTCCCAGATAGCTTGCCATCAAAATGTTTGTTAATTTTGGCAAAGAGAAGTTCTTTTTGACGATGATTTACTGCTTCGACAGCACTCAGTAATTCGGCATTGTAGCCAATTTCATTGGCGGTACGTTCTAGGGCCTGCACATCCTTGGGAAAGCAGGAGCCACCGTAGCCACAGCCGGGGTATATAAAGGAATAGCCAATACGGGGGTCTGAGCCAATACCAATACGTACATTTTCGATATCTGCGCCCAAAAGCTCGGCTAGATTGGAGAGCTCGTTCATAAAACTAATTTTGGTGGCCAGCATGGCATTGGCCGCATATTTGGTCAGTTCGGCAGAGCGAATATCCATGGATACTAGCCGATCATGGTTACGATTAAAGGGTGTGTATAGTTCGCGCAGCAGCTCGGTTACCCGAGGGTTATCGGTGCCGATGACAATACGGTCCGGTTTCATGAAATCGTCCAGGGCCGCCCCTTCCTTGAGGAATTCGGGGTTAGACACCACATCGAATTCAGCTTTGGAATCCCGCTTGGCCAGAATGCCATTGACGGTATCGCGAACTTTATCGGCAGTACCGACCGGAACAGTGGATTTATCAACAATGATTCGATAATCATTTATATGTTCGCCGATGCTCTTGGCAACGGCCAATACGTATTGCAGGTCGGCAGAGCCATCTTCATCGGGTGGGGTGCCTACCGCGATAAACTGGAATAAACCGTGAGCTACACCTTCGGCGGCATCGGTGGTGAATTTCAAGCGGCCAGATTCGATGTTTTTGGCCACCATTTTATCCAGGCCGGGCTCATAAATAGGAACCTCACCTCGCAAGAGCATATCGATTTTTTTCTGGTCGATATCGACACACAGTACATCGTTACCGACTTCTGCAAGACAAGTGCCTGTGACCAGCCCTACATAGCCTGAACCGTATATTGTGACCTTCATTCCGTTGTGACTCCTAACACGTTGTGACTCCTAATAGTTGGACAGTTGGTGTGTTGTCGTGTGAGTAATTGGGCATGTACATTGGGGTATATGGGCGCAATTTTCTGTTAAATGATGTGGGATCAGTGCAATTATTCATTTTGAGTAAGGTGAATATTCCGATGTATAGGTAGCGGCCGTATCCTGAGAATCCGTATACGGTATTTGTAGGAATTCTCCTACAAAATTCTATACATTGCCTCAAGCCCGCCATTTTACTGGTTTGTGCTACAGAAAGTCACTAATATGGTCGTTAATCTACTGAATATTTATCTGATAAACATCATACGTTTGTAAGGATTGTTTAATCTGTAGTATTCACATCCACTTTGGTGGCTCATTTAACAAATACAGGATGTTTTCTCTAACGTGGTCAGAGTTTTCCGACAATTCATACCCGTCCCCTTCATCTTGCTGGGGATAATTGAGTATGCCATTTCAGTAGGATCAGTTTATCTGGGGCTCGGAGCATGGGTTTTCTTCGAGTGGGGTGGAAAAATTCCTGAGGAATATACGCTTGTTTGGCCAAAGGCCCTGGTTTTTGCTTCCGTATTATTTCTCGCTCTTGTGTCTTTTGGATTATATCAACGACGTTTTCGATTTGCGCTAGAGGGGATGCTCTTGCGCCTGGGGATGGCCTTTGTTTCAGCTGCAATTACCTTAACGCTATTTTACTACGTTGTGCCTGATGTATTTCTTGATAGAGGTGTGTTTGCTTCGAGTTTTATTGCTGCCATAACATTGCTAAGTGCCACCAGGATATTTTTTGTTAAAACTATTGATAAGAATACGTTAAGGCGTCGAATATTAGTGTTAGGTGCTGGATCTCAGGCGGCACAGATTCCCCGACACCTTCGTCGTCGTGTGGATACGCAGGGTTTTACCATTGTTGGTTATGTGCATGTGCGTGGTGAACATGATGTGGTAGACGAATCGATGATTATGCGACCTGATGAGACATTATTTTCATTGGCCAATGAAATGGACGTTGATGAAATTGTGGTCGCTGTTGGTGAGCGACGCCGAAAAGGTTTTCCGGTTCATGATCTTCTTGATTGCAAACTAAGTGGTATTGATGTCATCGATTTGCTTGGATTTTTTGAGCGAGAAACGGGTAAAGTGAAGCTCGATATTATGAGTCCAAGCTGGATGATTTTTTCCGATGGATTTAATCAGAGTGGGGCGCAAAACACTCAAAAACGAATTTTTGACATCGTGATTAGTCTGGGGCTTTTGTCGATATCATGGCCATTTATGCTCATGGTTGCTATAGCCATTAAATTTGAGGGTAAAGGTAGGGGAAGTATT
>JAUWVK010000139.1 GCA_030617485.1 Gammaproteobacteria bacterium | reverse complement strand
TCTGGACTCATGTCTATCTCTGGATTCATGTCTATCGCCAGGCTTGTATCTTTCCTGCCTGTTATCTTGAGATTGTCTTTTTATTCTTTGAAAGAGGCCGCCTTTTTTTCTGGCTTTTTTAAGCTTGTGGGGCACATGTCTATCTTTGGACCGGCGCCATTTTCCATCATGTCTGTCTGCTTCATGCCAGTGACCATCATAAAAACGCATGTATCGATTGTTGGAGAAAAATAGATCATCAAAACCAAGAACAATATATGCGCCTATTCCGCTGTCGAAGACCAGATTAACGCCATGCTGGTGTTGATGTCGGTAACCATGAGCAGGGGCATGAGGGGGAGGAGAATATCTACGATCCCTATTATAACGTTTGTAACGTTTATGACCTCTTAGCCTGTCTGGGATGTGTCGATGTTCGGCATCGTACCATCTGCCGTCAAGTCTGCTTGCTGTTTGCCACGCGCCCGAATAAAAACGAAGGTAAAAATCATTGTAGAAATAAATACCGTCATAACCAAGCACCATATAGGCGCCAAAATCAGTATCGTATTCCAGGTTATAACCATGGTGATGACGTCGGTGACCATGTGCCGGGGCATGCGGTGGTATGACATGTTGGCTGTGTGAGACTGTAGAGTGGGTAGCGACCGGTATAACGGCCACTGTTCGACAGCCTGCAAATAATGTTATTGAAAGTATGGCTAAGAAGAGGGCTATATTTTTCATGAAAACCTCGTGTACCTGTTTTAATAGGTTAATGTTTTTGCACTTACCTTGAGAGTAGTTGACGAACCTTAACGTGACCTGAACCAGCGTTTGCGCAAGGTATCAAATACACGATTGGGATACCACACTTTGCCAAGGCTACCGTTATAACGCGCAAGAGCCCGTTGGAAGTCGCCTTTTTCTTTTTTCAGGTAATGCTTGAGAATGGTGCAGCCAAAGCGCAGGTTAGTGCGGGCATTGAAAAGGTTGTCTCCGGCCTGGGGAATTTCTTTTAGCCAGAAGGGCATGATTTGCATCAGCCCCTGAGCGCCAGCGCTTGAGATAGCCCAGCGATTGAAGTTACTTTCCACATTAATGACCGCCAGCACCAGTTCCGGAGCTAGGCCGACCTTGTTCGCTTCGTAGTGAATATTTTTCAGCAGTTCCAGACGTTTGTTGTCATCTGGCATGCGGGACTTGAGTCGGGTGGACATATCCAGAAGCCAGACTTCGGCATCGAAACGGTCCTCAAAGCTATCTGCTTCGCCGATGGTTTTTAGCAGCAGGTTACGGAGGTCGTCATCTGGTTTTTCTGTTGTTGCGGCCATAACACTGCTGCTTACCGTTACTGATGTAAAAATAAGCAGTAAACCAATGGGGAAAAATAGAGTCGAAAAGTGGCGCAAACCGAGCATACCCTTTATGTCGTCTTGGCTGTTTTTTCCTTGAGAAAATCGATCACAGAATCGAGTGAAATATCCTGTTTATCAGCATCTTGCCGGCCCTTGTATTCAATGGCGCCGGCATCCAGGCCGCGCTCACCCACCACCAGACGATGGGGAATGCCGATAAGCTCCATATCGGCAAACATGACGCCTGGGCGCTCTTTACGATCATCCAGCAGCACATCAAATCCTGCTGCTTCCAGCTCATCGTGCAGTTTTTCCACCGCTTCACGCAGGCGTTGGGATTTGTGCATATTCATGGGTAATAAAGCTACCTGAAATGGGGCGATGCTGTCGGGCCAGATAATGCCGTTATCATCGTGGTTTTGCTCAATGGCGGCAGCCACCACGCGAGAGACGCCAATGCCGTAGCAGCCCATGGTCATTACCACTGATTTGCCGTTTTCATCCAGTACAGTCGCATCCATGGCTGCTGCGTATTTCTGCCCCAGCTGGAAAATATGTCCTACTTCTACGCCACGTTTGATCGACAGTGTGCCCTTACCATCGGGGCTAGTATCGCCTTCTTTCACATTGCGTAAGTCAGCAACTTCTGGCAATGCCACATCGCGTTCCCAGTTAATACCAAAGTGGTGTTTGTTATCGGTATTGGCGCCGGCGCTGAAGTCCGCCATGGTTGCCACGGTTCTATCAGCAATGCAGGGAATGGGTAATTTCACCGGCCCTAATGAGCCAGGGCCTGCATCGATAGCGGTGCGGATTTCTTCCTCGCTGGCGAATTCCAGTGGACTGGCTACTTGTGCAAGTTTTTCAGCTTTGATGGTGTTGAGTTCGTGGTCGCCACGCACCAGTAGTGCCACCAGTTTATGGCCAGCCTCATTGTTATCAATGTCTTCACTGGCGTGAACTACCAGGGTCTTAATGGTTTTTTCAATGGGCTGGTCGAATTGTTCTACTAGCTCATCGATAGTTTTGGCGTTAGGTGTATCCACCAGAGACATTTCCATCGAAGCTTCCGAACGTTTTTTCGTAGGTGCCACGGCTTCAGCTAGTTCAACATTGGCTGCGTAATCACTTTCGCTGGAAAAGGCGATGGCATCTTCTCCTGACTCTGCCAATACGTGGAATTCATGGGAGGCGTTACCGCCGATGGCACCGCTATCTGCCTGTACGGGACGAAAGTCCAGTCCCAGGCGTGTGAATATGCGGGTATAGGTAGCGTGCATAACATCGTAAGTTTCTTGCAATGAGGTTTGATTCACATGAAAAGAATAAGCATCCTTCATGAGAAATTCGCGCGCTCGCATCACCCCAAAACGTGGCCGAGTTTCATCTCGAAACTTGGTTTGAATCTGGTAAAAATTCATCGGCAATTGTTTGTAGCTGCGCAGTTCGCGACGGCAGAGATCGGTAATGACTTCCTCGTGAGTTGGGCCAAAACAGAATTCGCGATTATGACGATCATGCATTCGTAACAGTTCGGGGCCATATTGTTCCCAGCGTCCGGATTCCTGCCACAGCTCGGCCGGCTGTACTACAGGCATGAGCAGTTCCTGACCGCCAGCACGATTCATTTCTTCACGGACGATGTTTTCTACCTTACGCAATACCCGCAAGCCCAGAGGTAGCCATGAGTACAGGCCGGAAGCTAGTTTGCGAATCATGCCAGCACGCAACATGAGCTGGTGGCTGATGATCTCCGCATCGGCAGGAGTTTCTTTAACGGTGGCAAGCAGGAATTGTGAAGTGCGCATGATTAGTTGGCTGTAACGTTGGTAGTTATAAAAAGTAGTAATAAAAAAGAGTTCTGTTGTCAGTCGAATGTTATACGACATTGCACAAACAGAACTCCCCTGGTCGATTGAATTTAGCTACTTATTCAATAACCTTCGCATTGGAAACAAACAGTATTTGGTCAAAAGTACGATGCAGTGATTTGCTAGTGAAGTTATTCATTACAGCAGCATCGGTCCATTTCACATTTTGTTCTGGTTTGATGCGCATCATCGAAGCAGCAATCCACATGGGCTGACCCGTGCCGGTATCAACATTCATATAAGTGTATCCAGAGGCATGCATCATTTCCAGAACTTTGCCTTGTTTAGGCAGGTCTTTAGCAGCAGCGAGAGCGGCCTGCTGGGAAGGTGATAGTTGTTGTTGCCCTGGTTGTTGAGTTGATTGTGCAGGCGTTTGAGTTGCAGGAGCTGCGGCTTTAGACTGGGTTGCTTCTTTATTTTTGTCAGAGTCCGAGCAGGCAATTAATGCCAGGCTCAGTGCGCAGACAATGGATAGATTTCGACAATTCATGTGCTTCTCCTAATGTAAGGCCTTGCTACAAAATTCAAGCTGTTCAGGATATCACAGGGCGGGTGGAGCGGCTATAAAGCGCATGGAAAGGTCGATGGCCCGGACATGTTTGGTGAGGCTGCCCACCGATATAAAGTCCACGCCAGTTTTAGCGATGTCCCGTACCGTGTCCAGATTTACGTTGCCAGAGGCCTCAAGGGTGGCTCTACCCTGAGTGAATGCCACTGCTTTGCGTAGTTTTGGTAAGGTCATGTTGTCCAGCAGTATTTGGTTCGCCCCACCCTGTAAGGCCTGTCTTAATTCGTCTCGATTTTCCACTTCTACTTCAACAGAGGCTTGCGGATTATTCATGTGTGCCTGAGCAACTGCAGCCGCAATTGAGCCGGCAGCCAGAATGTGATTTTCCTTGATTAAATAGGCGTCGAACAAACCCATGCGGTGATTGCTGCCACCTCCACAAACTACGGCATATTTTTGTGCAGTGCGCAGGCCGGGTAAAGTTTTGCGAGTATCGAGGATACGAGTGGTAATATCAGTATTTATTTTGGATATGGCATTCACATATTGACGCGTTAAGGTAGCAGTGCCGGAGAGTGTTTGTAAAAAGTTAAGAGCCGTGCGTTCGCCACTAAGCAAAGCACGAGAGTTGCCTTTTAACGTGCATAGCAGCTGGTCAGGCTGTATTTCATCACCATCGTTGGCGTGCCATTCGATGTTGATAGCTTCGTCTAATTGCTGGAAAACTTCATCAAACCATGCAGTGCCACAAAGTGTTGCGGTTTCACGGCTAATCACTTCCGCAGTGGATTGGC
>JAUWVK010000041.1 GCA_030617485.1 Gammaproteobacteria bacterium | reverse complement strand
TGGTGCAGTGGTGGTGACGGCGCTGCCGCATCAGGTGTCGGGCAATAAAATACTGGAACAAATTGCCGCGCAAATGAACGCAAAAAAATTACCAATGGTTGAAGATTTGCGAGATGAGTCTGATCATGAAAATCCGACCCGACTTGTTATTGTGCCGCGTTCCAATCGTATTGATCTTAACGAATTGATGGCACATCTTTTTGCAACTACTGATCTCGAGCGGACTTATCGAGTCAACATGAATGTTATTGGTCTTGATGGTCGTCCTCAGGTAAAAGATTTGCGGATGTTGTTGAAGGAATGGCTGGTGTTCCGAATGGACACCGTTCGTCGTCGCCTGGAATACCGGTTGCAGAAAGTTAAAAAGCGCCTGCATTTACTGGATGGTTTGTTGATCGCTTTTTTGAATCTTGATGAAGTGATTCGTATTGTTCGTACGGAAGATGATCCCAAAAAAGTGTTGATAAAACGCTTTAAGTTAACGTCTGAGCAGACGGATTACATCCTTGATACCAAGTTGCGCCAGTTGGCTCGTCTGGAAGAAATGAAAATCAAGGAAGAACAAAAAGAGTTAGCTGATGAACGCGACGGGCTGGAAAAGATTTTAGGTTCTAAAGCACGATTGAAAACGTTGGTTAAGAATGAATTGATCAGTGACGCCAAAGAATATGGTGATGACCGCCGATCGCCTATTGTAGTACGTGAAGCTGCACAGGCGCTTGATCAAACTTCGCTGGTGACTTCTGAGCCTGTAACCATTATTTTATCGGAAAAAGGTTGGGTGCGTGCCGCTAAAGGGCATGATGTGGATGCTACTGAATTAAATTATAAATCTGGCGATGCTTATCAGGCGTCGTCACGTGGGCGAAGTAATCAGCTGGCTGTATTTATGGATGCCAGTGGTCGTACTTATTCTATGTTGGCGTATACCTTGCCGTCAGCGCGGGGCCAGGGAGAACCATTAACAGGAAGAGTGGCTCCGCCGGATGCCGCGAGTTTTGTGGATACTCTGGCCGGCAATCCGGACGATCTTTATTTGTTGGCCAGTGATGCGGGTTATGGTTTCGTCACTAAGCTTGAAAACCTGTACGCCAAAAATAAAGCTGGCAAAGCTATGTTGAGATTACCCAAGGGAGCCAGAGTGTTGGGTTCGTGCAAAGTGTCGAGTGTTAAGAAAGATCGCATTGCTGCGGTGACCACGCAAGGGCGCATGTTAATTATTCCCCTGAAAGAGTTGCCAGAAATGCCAAAAGGTAAAGGCAACAAGATCATTGGCATACCACCGGCACGCGTTGCAATTCGAGAAGAATTTGTGGTGGCTGTTACGATTATCCCAGAAGGCGAAAGTTTGACGATTTATTCGGGCAAACGACACCTGACGCTTAAACCAAAAGATATTGAGCACTACGAGGGTGAGCGAGGAAGAAGAGGTTCTAAATTGCCACGTGGTTTCCAGCGAGTTGATACTATTGGTGCCGACAGTCAGGAATCACCAGAAGATTAACTCGAATGGCTCAAAATTTTTCACAGTGGCTTGGTAGCTTCTCGCTAAGATCAGGCAAAAAAGAAGATATTCCATCCAGGGATTTTGAACTCATCCTGGACTTGCCGGATATTCGTCCTCGCAGCAAGATGTGGGCATCAAAGAATGACATGAAGCCACCAATGGTATTCTGGAAAGAATTGAATCCTCATCCCATTGAATTATTACGTAATATTGACCTTTATTTAAAACGTATTAATACAGTAAAAATGTCTGAAACATTACGTTCTGACTGGGTCGAGCAATCGTTGCTTTATGCATGCCCCGCGATTCGTAAAATTTATTCGGAAGAATATAAAATAGATGCGTTGCCAGAAAGCCATGATCGGCGAGAAGGTTTGGTGGCAGCGATCAATGTGTGCGGTCAGTTGGTAACAGGGTTTAAGCGCCAGATTCTGAATGATTATAATCTCTCAGATTCCCGGTATTTGAAAGTTAGACCACGGGCTAGATTGAATACATTACGTGTTCTTGAGATCATTCGAATCGAGCAGCGATTACGTTCATTGCGTTACCAAAAGCTACCCGAATCAATATGGCGTGAATGTAATCGATTATTTTTTACGTTTTCCCAGTGTGAAGACGTTAAAAAATCTCATCAGGCGCTATCCTGCTTACAGGTTCGACTGGATAGTAAAGCGAGAGAATTGGGCCACATTCAAGTTACAACGACTTCGATTCGGCATGTTTATTTATCTATTCAATTGTATGGTTTGATGGATACCAATTCAGTCTTTTCACGAAATTTACATATGATCGATGTTTACCTTTCCAGAGTTATTGATAGTCTCGATATAAAGCCAGATGATGGTAGTCCACTGCTATCAGGTGAGGTGATTGTTTATTCAAATCAGAAAGTAATACCACATTTTAAGCGCCAAAGTGACGGACTTGTCGCCACTGAAAGTGCTATGACGGAAAAAATATTAGCTTTACGAGTTGATTTGGTTCCATTGGAATTATTATTGGTTCGGGAACATAAAAAATTGATAGCATTGTTCGAAATTCAGCGAGATGAGAACGAAAAGGCAGTTACAAGCCAGGAGGATTTGTCTCGACTATCAATCGTAGATGTAATGTGTGACAGACTTCGCCTAAAAGAACGCAAGGAAAAACGCGAACATATTGCTGGCCAGAAAATTCTTTATGTATATAACGGATTTATGTCGGTGTATAAATTTCTGGTTGAGGCATCATACGAAGATGAAGACATACTGAAGGAGTTAGCTTCAGATAATGAGCTCAGGGATGCCCTGGCCAGCCATTCTGCGCTTATCGCCTCTGGTGTTCAGGTCATCCATTTTGGCCAGTGGTATGTTGTCGATAGAAGTGAGGGAGGGGTTCATATCAGGTCGCAAGAGTCAGAATTTACGACAGCAATGTATGTCGGTCAGATTTTGACGTTCAGTTATTCGCGTGAAGAATTAAAAACACCTGCTTTAGGTTATATAACAAGGTTAAGTCGTGACAAGGTTGGTGTGATTGAAGTGACGATTAAAACTTTATCAAAAAGCCCGGAGGCCACTGCAATACAAAGCGAATTTTTAAGCAAAAATGAAATGGCTTTACCTGCTATTTTGTTACCAGAGGAGGGCGATGAAAAAACGCAACGAATGGTATTGCATCAGAGTCATCATCTTTCCCCTGGAACCTCCATTAAGGTAGAACGAGAAGGCGAGCAAGGCGGCTGTGTGGTTGCGGATATTTTGCAAACACAACGTGAGTTCATCGTTTACAGTTTGGATTGTGTTGAAAATAATTAAAATACCCCCATCTGGTTATTCATGCGCTTCATGGAAGCTGCCATTTTTGTTCATCAGTTGATACTAAAATTGATAAACCAGGAGTAAAGAAATGAAACGTATTTTTCTGTTTTTAGCCACCAATTTAGCAATAATCTTTGTTCTCAGTATTGCTTTGCAATTGTTGGGTTTTGAAGGTTATCTGGATGAGCAGGGTGTAGATTTAAATATCAGTAGCTTGTTGTTATTTTCAGCCGTTTTTGGTTTCGGAGGTTCTTTTGTTTCACTAGCCATCTCTAAATGGACCGCGAAACGATTTACTGGTGCGCGGGTGATAAGCCAACCAAAAAATAGTACTGAATCGTGGTTAGTTTCTACCGTGCAACGTCAGGCTGAAATGGCCGGCATTGGTATGCCGGAAGTAGCAATTTATGATGCGCAAGATGTGAATGCCTTTGCCACGGGAATGTCACGTAACAAGGCGTTAGTAGCCGTCAGTACGGGCTTGTTGAATGCTATGACTCAGGATGAGGCGGAAGCCGTTTTAGCCCATGAAATCAGCCATGTTGCTAATGGGGATATGATTACCCTGGCTCTCATTCAGGGTGTGGTGAATACCTTTGTGATTTTTCTTTCCCGGGTTATAGGTCACCTGGTTGATCGTGTTGTGTTTAAAACCCAGCGTGGTCATGGCCCTGCATTCTGGATTACATCGATTGTTGCACAGCTGGTACTGGGTGTGTTGGCCAGTATTATTGTGATGTGGTTTAGCCGACGTCGTGAATTTCGGGCTGATGCTGGTGCTGCGCGGCTGGCGGGATCCCAGAAAATGATTGCTGCTCTGGAAAAACTTCGTTCAAGTACAAATCAACCACATTTGCCTGACCAGATGGCTGCTTTGGGCATATCTGGAACAATGGGGCATGGGTTCAGACGCTTATTTATGTCTCATCCGCCGCTGGAAGAGCGTATTGCTATTTTGAAGGCAGATGCGGGACAGATTCCGCAGTAAGTCATAAAAGCTATTTAGAAGCTTTTATGGGGTTGAATTAGTTGAGGTTAGTCACTACTAGTGAAGTCGTAATCAAGACCATCTTCAGGTTGTTGTAAATAATAACCCTGAATAAAGTTAACGCCATGTTGCCATAAAACTGCAAGGCAGGCTGGATCTTGCACATGCTCAGCAATGGTCATAAAGCCATGTTCAACGCCGGCCTCGGCAATTTTCTTGATAGCCTCCTGGCTTTCTTCACTGCTGACATTGCTAATGTGGCTGCCATCAATTTTCAAATAAGTGGCTTTTATGTGTTTTAAGTACGAAAGGTCAACAGAATCTTTGCCAACATGGTCGATTGCCAGATTGCACTGTAATTGTTGTATGCCATTGGCAAAACTTTTAACACTGGTGAGGTTTTCCAGTATATTTTGTTCGCTAATCTCAAATACAAAACAACTTCCATGCAAGCGGGCCGCCTGTAATAGCTTGCTGATCCATACCAACAGGCTTGGATCTCGCAGTGAATCGGAAGAGATTTTTATAAAGAATTGAAGTTCTTTGCCAATCTTTCTTTTTTCAAGAATAGCTTTGGCGGAAGTTTTGATGACCCAACGATCAATATCCGCCATTAGCTGTGCATGTTCGGCAACACCAAGGAACTCGCCCGGCATGATTATACTGTCATCCTGATCGAGCAGGCGAATTAAAACTTCATAGCGTTCCCCAGGTTCCGCGTGCAAGCTGGCAATGGGTTGAAAATGTAACTGGAATCTATTGCTCTTCAATGCCAGCTTAATGAGGGTGACTATTCGTTTGTCGGCTTCCTGGCCGGCTAGTTCATCTTCCAGTGAAAATACATGAACCTGGTTACCCTGATTTTCTTTGGCTACTCTGCATGCAGTTTCGGTCTGCAGTAATAATTTCTTAGCATTTTCCGCAGTTTCTGTAATACGGGTTACACCCATGCTGCATGTGGTGGTAACCGTTTTATTGTCGACTTCAAAAATTTTGTCGGAAATGGTTTGTCGGATATGTTCTGCCAGTCCTTCAATTTTATCGCTCTGAGAACCACATAATAAAATAGTAAAAATAGTGCCAGCATATCGCGCCACTATTGCGTTGTCTGGCGTCAGTTCCTTAAGCATATTAGCGATATCTGCCAGTACCATGTCGCTGCCAGCTATGCCCAGAGAATCTTTAATATTCGTGAAATTATCTGGCTCAAAATAGATTAATGCGCACATGTCTTCACCGCGTACAGAACGATCTACGGCTTCCTGGGTTTGTTCCATAAAATATTGGTGATTAAAGAGACCTGTCTGCAAGTCCTGTTGCTTCAGTGATTGTATTTCTTTTTCGAGTTCTTTGTTATCTCCGCTACGATGAATCATGACCTGTGCGCAAGGTTCTCCATCGATGCTCGCGCGGGAAAAATCCATATTGGCTAAAAATTCTTTGCCATCTTCGCGAATAGCTTTGTATTCGAGAATTTCTTCTGGTGGTTCGTTGTCGCTGAGACTCCGTAAAACATCTTTGAAGCTTTGCTGCTGATCTGGGGCAATAAGATCCATAATCGGAACACTTTCAAGCTCCTCAATATCCGCGTAACCAAAAATGTCCTGATAACTTTGGTTGGCATAGATATGCATGCCTTCATGGATATATGCAATAGGATCTCTGGAGCTATCAAGTAAAACCCGGTTGCGTTTTTCACTTTCGTTATAGAGGCCTTTGCAGTTTCTGTGGGCACGACGTTCGCGTAAATGGTTGATTTCACGATTGATGACAAACAATAAGTGTTCTTGCGCAGACTCGGAAATAAATTCAGCGGCACCAGCATTTAGATGATCCATAATGATAGCGTCTGTTGCGTCGCTTCCGTTAACAATGCAGGGGATATCTTTGCCAGATTTATTAACCATAGCGACGGCCTGAATCGCAGAAAAATCCCCGACTTGTTGAGCTGCCAGTAGCAAATCCCATGTTTTACCGTCAAGGGCTTCCTGTAGTTCGTCACTATTTTTGATGTGTTTGTAGCGCACGGCAAAGCCGGCGTTACGCAAGGCGCTGGCTAATGCTTCCGCATCATTTGCCGACTCTTCAAGTATTAAAGGACGGATGACATTATCGTTATCCAAAAAAAACTCCTAATATATTATCAGTATTGTCTAGGTGAAAATTGTACGAAAAGTAAGTTGTTAAATAAGTTTCCACACAGCATCAAATTCATCTTCGCTGCTAATGAAGCCGCTCTTTTTAGCAGATTTTGTTTCTTCAATATCGATTATGGAAAACTCAAACTGGTTGAAAACACCGCTACTTTCCAGTTGTTTTGTTAATTTTATCCGGGTGAATTGGCCGTGTACGTTAGCAATCAATTCGTCGCCAATGCGGTGCCATGCATGGGTAATAAGGGTGGCTTGCTGATTGATGCCAGGTAAGTCTGGTAATACCAGGCTACGTTGATACTTTTCTGGTTGGTTATCTTTTGATACTGCGGCAGTAGCAATAGCATCCGCACACGGGGCCAGTTTTTGTATGCCTAGTTCCAGGCCATTGTTCCAGTTTTTGATTCGACGAATGACCCCAATGCTTAATTGGGTAGTGTCGGGGTCGATGTTATCTCTTATGCCAACCAGTTCACCCACTTGTACCTTCTGCGAATCCTTGCCATAGGTAAGGTTGCCGAGCAAGCAGTAGCCGGCAGCACTTTCATTGATGCCTTTGCAGGAAAGCGGTGAATACAGAGCCGCCTTTTTTTGCAAATTTTCTTCGTCCTTCGGAGTAAGACTGAAGGTTGGATTATTGGCCCGGTAGGTAAAGTCCGGATCCCAAACATCAGGAGTGTGGTCGTCAAGATTGCTAATACCAAACACAGGGGTGCTGGTGAAATTGGCGGACTCATCGAGCTCTGCATCTTCAGCCGAGTTAGGTGAAGAATTCTCAGGTTGAATTGATTCTGTTGCTGTAGGGCAGGGCTGTGTGTTGTCTTTTAACAGAGGGCGGACAATTTCATCAATGTAATGATGAGTGGCACTTAAGCCCAAAGTGATTGCTGTCTCATTGCTTTTTGTGGTGCGTGAGAATGCGCGATGTGAATTGCCGCGCCAGGTTTGTATAAGTTGTTTTCGTACATTATCAGGAATGCTAACGGGGTTATTTTCTGCCGTTGATAATGGTTGTTCCAGTAAATTTGTTAGTTCGCTGGTATCAATTACCCGATGAAATGCAGGATTTGCAGTGCCATCATCCCTGAAATAACCGGGCGCAGCATCGCTATTTAAGTTGATGGTAAAGCCGAAACCAGTCTCCTGGGATTCACTCAAGGGCAATATCTGGCAGACAGATGCTATGGATTCCAGTGCGAGGGAAACAGCTTCGGTAACTTGCTGTCGGAGTCGGTATGGGCCCGCTAATGCTAACAATAATGTTTGTTTATAAACGTCCGCAATATTACTTTCGCCAGGAGTCTCTGTTTTTATATTATTTTTAATCGGAGTGTTTTGTAACTGGTTTTCTTCAGCGTATAGATAAAGACGATGTATCTGTAGCCAGATATGTTCAGGATGTTGAATGTAAATTTGGTAGGAACATAACAGGATGTTGCTGAGATATTGAATGGTGCGATGAATGCTTTGGGTCAGGGTTTTACTGCTAAGTTTTGAAAATGTTGAATCGAGTTTATCTTCAATAACAGCTTTGTACCCTATCGCCATTTCGGAGTAGAGCTGAATGGCCAATTCTGCAATTTTCTGGTTTTTAGGTGAAAGCGGCAGATTTTGGCTGACGTAATGTTTTTTAAGAACGCCGGTAATGTGAAATACGGGGGTTCGGAAAATTTCCATCACCTTGAATCGGTCATGGGCTGAAATTTTGAGTCGATTAACTTCTTTTAGGGCATTGAAAATACGCCGTGCACTTTCCCCTGTGTTGGCCATTGGCAGCGCAGCTACCCATGCTTCAACATTTCGGGGTTTGGTGTCAAACGAGCCTGACAGTGGTTTGGACTGTTCGGGAATATTTAGCAGTCCTTCCGGCGTGTTACCTCTCACTTTCGCTCCTATTTTTATCGTTTTCGTAGCACTATTCCTGCTGCCCATGAGTATACGTTGCTGCGGACAAAAGGCTATAGCAGCCCAATAAGGGACTGGTTCTACAGGATATTTCGGCATCAGGACGAAACCCTTTAGCTGACGGGCGTCCTGGTGATGTATCAATCAGTATCAAAAAGTTGAATTTTGTGTGGTTTGCCAGCTATTTCCCGAACCAGTTTCGGAATCAGGTAACCGGGTAACTGGCGTTGAATCTCGTTTATGAGGCTCAGAGCGATGGGCTCGTCAACCTCAAAATGAGCGGATCCTGCGACGCGATCGAGCAGGTGCAGGTAATAAGGTAAAGTCCCGGATTTAAATAGCGCCTCACTGAGCTTCACCAGCGCGGCAACATTGTCATTAACGCCTTTTAGCAGCACTGACTGATTGAGCAAGGTGGCTCCGACAGCCTTTAGCTCTGCCAGCGTATTTGATACCTGCTCATCTAACTCATTGGCATGGTTGCAGTGAGTTACCACAATGGTTTGCCAGGGCAGGTTGCGAAGCCATTTCTTGAACCCAGTATCAATGCGCTCAGGCAAAACAATGGGCATTCGGGTGTGGAGTCGAAGACGCTGGATATGGGGAATTTTCGCCAGTTCGTCGCTGATGGTCTGTAATCGCTCGTTACTTAGGGAAAGGGGGTCACCGCCACTGAGAATGACTTCAGTGATGCTGGGATCGGCTGCAATATAGTCCATCGCTTTGGACCAGTCGCCATTGTCTGGCCGGCTGTCGGAATAGGGGTAATGACGACGAAAACAATAGCGACAGTGGACTGGGCAGGCGCCTGTAGTGATTAACAATACGCGCCCCTGATATTTATGCAGAAGCCCCGGGCTTGCTGTCGCGGGACCATCTCCTACGGGATCAAGTTGAAACCCTGGCCGGTCTTCCTGTTCCCACTGGCGCGAGAGCACCTGGAGTAATAAGGGGTCATTGGGGTCGCCTGTTTGCATGCGGGCAACATAAGAACGTGGAACCCTGAGCGGGAAAGAATTTTTGCTGGAGATACCGCCAGGTATTTGTTCAGGCGATAGTTTAAGGTCTGATAATAATTTCAGGGGATCACGATAGGCCCTGGCTAATTCAGCTTGCCAGGCATCGATTTTCTGTTTTTTGCTTTGGCTCTCGTCCTGACAAACGGTGGTCGTAAGCGGTATCATACGTCGCCTCTCGCTATTTGAGTGTGCATCATATTCCCAGAACGAGGTAAGAATGGCTAATTTCTCCACAAACGAATTTAAATCTGGCCTTAAGGTCATGATTGATAATGATCCTTGCTCCATGATTGAGGTGGATATGGTGAAACCTGGAAAAGGTCAGGCTTTTACCCGGGTCAAACTCCGCAACCTGATATCGGGCAGGGTAGTTGAACGTACCTTCAAATCGGGTGAATCGCTGCCAGGTGCAGACGTAATGGATACGGAAATGCAGTATCTCTATAACGATGGAGAATTCTGGTATTTCATGGATCCCAATACGTTTGAACAAGTGGGAGCGGATGAGAAAGCTGTGGGAGACCAACGCAAATGGCTCAAAGAGCAGGATAATTGTGAAGTTACCCTCTGGAATGACAATCCTATTGCTATAGCCACCCCCAATTTTGTGGAGCTGCGCATTACCGAAACAGACCCTGGATTGAAGGGGGATACCGCACAGGGCGGCATCAAGCCGGCCACTCTGGAAACCGGCGCTATGGTGAAGGTGCCCTTGTTTATAGAAGTGGATGAGCTGATCAAAGTGGATACCCGTACTGGTGAGTACGTGGGTCGCGTGAAGGAATAGTACGCTGACGGTGGAGATTTCCTCCAATAATGGCACGGACTGGCGGCCCACCGCGGTACAAGAAGTCATACGGCTGCGGGCAGAAATGCTGTCCAGAGTGCGCCACTATTTTGTTGAAAATGAGGCGTTAGAAGTAGAGACCCCATTGCTGGCATCTGCCACCACGCCTGATCCTAATATCCATAGTATTTCAACAGTCGCCAGTCATCCTGGCGAGCCACGCCGATACCTCAATACCTCTCCTGAGTTTGCCATGAAGCGACTGTTGGCAGCGGGTTCCGGACCTATTTTTCAAGTCTGTAAAGCTTTCCGACAGGGTGAATTAGGAAAACTACACAATCCCGAATTCACCTTGCTGGAATGGTACCGGCCAGGTTTTGACCATCACCAGCTAATGGACGAAGTGGCAGCACTGGTTATGCGTCTACTTGAAGGTTACCGGACGTTAGAGTCTGAGGAGAGACTTGCCTATGGTGACTGTTTTCAGCGTTATCTTGATATCGACCCTTATGTCGCGGACGTTTCAGTGCTGAAAGCCTGTGCAGAGTTGCAGGGATTCGAGATTAACTCTGGAATAGCTGAGATGGATAAAGATGGCTGGCTGGACCTGTTGATGAGTCATTGTGTGCAGCCCCATCTTGGGCAGAATCGACTGAGCTTTGTTTATGATTATCCCGCCAGTCAGGCTGCCTTGGCTACAATTCGCCCTGGTTCTCCACCCGTGGCAGAGCGATTTGAACTTTTTATAGACGGTGTGGAGCTGGTAAATGGTTTCCATGAATTACAGGATGCAGCAGAGCAAAGAGCTCGGTTCGAGGGAGAATTGCAGTGCCGGCGGGAAAATGGTCTAGAGGATGTGACACTTGATGAGTATTTGCTGACTGCGTTGGAGTCGGGTTTGCCACAGTGTGCTGGCGTTGCCATGGGGCTGGATAGGCTGCTATTGGTGTTAGCAGGAATAGACCAGCTGGAGGGAGTATTAACCTTTTCCTACGACAGGATATAAGGGCATAATACTGTCGAGATATTTTACAGTTCCTTCAGTTCCCCCTTTTTTGTGAACTGTGCATGTTTTTAAGTGATTGATTTGTGAACAGGTTCTCAGTTTCTAGGTTGTTTGGCCTCGATTTTGCATTCTATACTTTGATCTACAGTAGGTGGAGTTATTGGTTAATGGGATGGAACCCTTGAGTTGTCTTTTGCGTCAATGATGTTAACTAACAGTTGGCATTTATTGAGGTAATAGTTTGACGTTGGTTGAATTAGTAATGGATGTTATCTTGCAATCTGCCTAAACACGAGAGGTTTGACCTAGATGGAAAAGCGTTGGAGCGAAAGAAAAGAGTTGAGCGTTGGTGTTGATATTTATCAGCAGGGCGAACTGCTGGGTTCCTGTCTTTCAAAAGATATCGGGCTGGGTGGGGCTTTTCTGGGTACAGATTCCTCGCTGAGTGTAAGTGAAGAGTCAGATGTTGAGTTGGTCTTTAGTCTTGCTTCTCCAGAAAGCAGTACTCGTCATAAAATACACGCACGGGTTACGCGTGTTTCTAACCAGGGTGTTGGTTTCAAATTCTGTGATTTTGATACGGGAGTGTTCCGTTCCCTGCAGGAAATTATGTCTTATAGCAAAGGCTCCAAAAGC
>JAUWVK010000141.1 GCA_030617485.1 Gammaproteobacteria bacterium | reverse complement strand
GGCCGCTACTAAACTACAAACAATTCCTATGATCCCCAATTTGGCGAGTACTTTGCCCCATGGGCAGGTGATGATCGATACATATAAAATCGAATGGGCGTTAATCGAGGCGGTAATTACCCTGGCGCTAGTCAGGTTTTTGTATAACCGATTTCAGCATCATCGAAAGCAGCACCACAAAGAGGAAAAAGCCCGATACGTTAAAAACTTGTAGGCACCGCTTTTCCGCGCGCGGTTGCAACAGATATTTTCAGTTGCAATCATGATTCACTTCAAACCTCCTGTTTAGTGCCTTATTTCTTGAGTTGAGAGAGAGTTGCGCGAGTTAATCACGCGTTCGACATGTTTTAATCATTTGCTGTGCGTCCTGTGTTAAGACTACTCCGTCCTGGCATTCCTGGATTTCATCCTGAATCGGGTTTTGTCGCTACCTGGTTTAGGCGATAAATGGCGAGAACAATTGAATACTTTCTCACCAATGCGACAAAAATTAGGTAAAATAACAGGTTCTTTTTCTAGTGGTTTTTATGAGGACAGCCTTATTAAAGACAGAGAAATAAAAATAGAGGAATCATGTTTTTTCAGGATCGTTTTGATGGAATCGTAGTGGGCGGCGGTCACGCCGGTACTGAGGCCGCATTGGCTTCGGCACGCTGCGGTGCGCGTACGGTTTTGTTGACCCACAATATCGAAACCCTGGGGCAGATGTCCTGCAATCCAGCCATTGGCGGTATTGGCAAGGGCCATCTGGTAAAAGAGGTAGATGCACTCGGCGGTTTGATGGCAAAAGCCGCGGATAAGGGTGGCATTCAGTTTCGCCGCCTCAATGCCAGCAAGGGTCCGGCGGTAAGGGCCACCCGAGCCCAGGCCGATCGTATTCTGTATAAGCAGGCCGTGAGAGTTGTTTTGGAAAACCAGCCCAATCTCACCATCTTTCAACAGGCTGTAGACGATTTGCTGGTCGAAGATGGACGAATTATCGGTGTTTTGACCCAAATGGGGCTGAAATTTCAGGCGCCCACCGTGGTATTAACGGTGGGGACCTTTCTTGGCGGCATTATCCATATCGGCCTGGAAAACCACCAGGGTGGGCGCGCCGGTGATCCACCGGCCAATGCACTGGCAAAACGTCTGCGTGAACTGCCATTTCGGGTTGATCGCCTAAAAACCGGAACCCCGCCGCGTCTTGATGGCAGAACCATCGATTATTCAGGACTGGAAGAACAGCCTGGGGATGATCCAAGGCCAGTATTTTCATTTATGGGATCAGTAGAAGACCACCCCCGACAGGTGTCCTGCCACATTACTCATACTAACGAGCAAACCCACGACATTATTCGCGCCGGACTGGATCGGTCGCCCATGTATAGTGGTGTGATTGAAGGTGTAGGGCCGCGTTATTGTCCATCTATCGAAGACAAAGTGATGCGGTTTGCAGATAAAAATTCGCATCAGATTTTTGTGGAACCAGAAGGTCTCACTACCAACGAGGTTTACCCCAACGGCATTTCCACCAGTCTGCCTTTTGATGTGCAATATGAGCTAGTGCGCTCAATGAAGGGTTTTGAGAATGTGTCCATTACTCGTCCGGGTTATGCCATCGAATATGATTATTTTGATCCTCGTGATCTCAGACCTTCGCTGGAAACCAAACATCTCCCGGGCCTGTATTTTGCGGGCCAGATCAATGGCACCACTGGATACGAAGAAGCGGCAGCGCAAGGTCTGGTAGCCGGTTTGAATGCGGCGCGTCAGTCGCAGGATTTGGAAGCCTGGTCACCGCGTCGCGATGAGGCCTACATCGGTGTGCTTATTGACGATCTCAGTACCCGTGGTACTCAGGAACCCTACCGTATGTTCACTTCACGGGCTGAGTATCGTTTGCTGCTGCGTGAAGACAATGCGGATTTGCGTTTAACCCCCGTTGCTCGGGAAATGGGTTTAATCGATGACGAACGTTGGCAGGCTTTTGAACAAAAACGTGAGGCGATTGAACAGGAAAGCCAGCGTTTGCGTGATATTTGTTTACGACCCAGCGAATTAAGTGAGGCTGAGTCAAAAGCGGTGTTTGGGCAATCGTTAAATAAGGAAGCGCGTTTATCCGAATTATTGAAACGCCCCGATGTAACTTACGCTAGTCTAATGACACTATCCGTTGCCAGACCCTCCGCCGGTCAGGCTGTGAATGATCCAGTGGTTGCCGAACAGGTGGAAATACAAATTAAGTACGCTGGTTATATCGTTCGTCAGCGCGAAGAAATCGAACGCCACCAGCGTCAGGAAGGAATGCCCTTACCTGACGACATGGATTATAGTCAGGTACGCGGCTTATCTAACGAAGTTTGCCAAAAACTCGAGGATAGCCGACCCACAACGATTGGTCAGGCCTCGCGAATTTCCGGGGTGACACCCGCAGCAATTTCATTGTTGCTGGTGCACATGAAAAAGCGATCGGCGTTTGTTTGCAGTCAGGAAAAACAGGCAGGAAAAGCTTCTCGATAAATAAATAAAGTAAAAAGCGCGATTTTTGCGGGACTAGTGCGCATAGCAGTGAATTAACAATCAAATTGGCATAAATCATTAAGGAGATAATAATGAAAAATATAATATTGGGTTTAGGGATAATGCTTGCATCAACAATGGTTTTTGCAGGAGGCGATCACCACAAAGAAGGCGGCCATCATGATTCTGACCACGGTAACTCAGGGAAAAGTTATTCAGGTCATCACAATAAAGGCATGATCAGCAAAAAAAGTGCCCATAGCGTTAAAGTCACACTGGATCGACTGGAAGCCGTGCTTAAAAAGAAAGGTATAGGTGTTGCTCTGCGTTGGAGCCATAGCGCAAAAGGAAAAAGCGTGGGGATTCCATTACGTCCTACGGAATTGCTGATGTTTGGTAACCCAAAACTGGGTACCCATATGTTCACCAGCAATCAAACTGCCGGTATTGATCTGCCACTTAAAGCATTGGCGTGGGAAGACGAAAAAGGCCAGGTTTGGCTAACCTATAATGATCCCTCTTTTATTGCCCATCGGCACAACATCACAGATCGTGCCGATATCTTGAAAAAAATGGCGGGCGCGCTGGACAAGCTTAGCAATGTCGCAACTAAGCCTTAATAAAAACAGTAGCTTAGTCAGTACGTGTTACTAAATAATTAAGGCAAAGGGGGCAGGCATGGGGCTAGAGTCCGATCTGTCCTCGGGATTAAATCAACTGGGCCTGAATTGTTCGCTTGCAGTTCAGGCTCGGCTCCGCGATTATATCTATCTCATCGATAAGTGGAATCGGGTCTATAATTTAACCTCGGTACGTAATCCCGCTGAAATGGTGACGCGCCATATCCTCGATAGTTTGGCAGTACTGCCATACCTGCGCGGTTCGCGGGTTCTGGATGTTGGTACTGGCGCAGGTTTGCCGGGTATACCCCTTGCCATTGTAGATAAAGAACAGCACCCCGAGCGGGAGTTTGTGCTACTCGACAGCAATAGCAAAAAGACCCGCTTTGTTCAGCAGGCTATTACTGAGCTGGAATTGGGTAATGTGCGGGTTGTGCATGAGCGAGCAGAGAATTATTGTCCCGCAAATAAGTTTGATGTGGTGGTATCCCGAGCTTTTGCTTCTATTGCAGACATGCTGAATAATTCTGGTCAGCATTGTTCTGGCGATGGCGTATTATTAGCCATGAAGGGAGCAAAACCGGTGACAGAATTACAGGAGTTACCGGCTAATTATTCTGTTGAAGCCGTGCATCAGCTTGAGGTGCCGGGACTGGAAGGGCAGCGTCATCTGGTGTGTTTGAAGGTGGCGGATAAGTAGGATTATTAAAAGGTTTATAGAACAGGTTAACGGACAGGCGTATGGGAAAAATAATTGCAGTAACCAATCAAAAGGGCGGAGTGGGTAAAACCACTACCAGTGTCAATTTGGCCGCTTCTCTGGTTGCGACACAACGCAAGGTATTGCTGGTTGATATTGACCCACAGGGTAATGCCACCATGGGCAGTGGTGTCAATAAACACACTGTTGAACTATCCAGTTATCACGTATTGATGGAAGAGGCGACGGTAGCCGAGGCTGTCGTCGCGACGGGTGAGGCAGGCTATGATTTATTGCCATCAAATGCTGATCTTACCGCTGCTGAAGTAGAACTATTGCAACAGCCTCAACGGGAACGACGTTTGCGTGATGCTCTGGTCGAAATTATTGGCGACTACGATTACATTCTTATTGAGTGCCCGCCTTCGCTGAACATGTTGACCCTCAATGCTTTAGTGGCATCTCAGGCAGTCATGATTCCCATGCAATGCGAGTACTACGCCCTTGAAGGGTTGACCGCGTTAGTTAATACCATCGAAGAAGTGCGGAGTTCTCTAAACCCGTATTTGAAAATAGAAGGTCTGCTGCGGACCATGTATGACCCGCGCAACCGACTGTCAGGTGATGTGACAAAACAACTAAACGAGCACTTTGGGGACAAACTGTAC
>JAUWVK010000116.1 GCA_030617485.1 Gammaproteobacteria bacterium | reverse complement strand
GTTTCCATGTCGCCAGAAGTAACAACTTCGTCGAGTGATTCGATAATGACTTCTTCTGGAACACCATCGACATTGATATAAAAGGCACGTTTGTCCTGCATTTTGTGGCCAGTACCAGTAACCTTGATATGAAAGTTTTCGCCGTGCATGGCGACATTGAATTCTGTGGCGGCTGCACAGTAGGCTTGTGCATCACCGGGTGCGGGCTCAAGTAATTCTGGAACGAGCGTACCTTCATTACGTTGTTCAAGAAAGTTGCGTCCTATTTCCGGGAACATTGCATAGGTCAGCACGTCCTCGTCAGTTTTTGCCGTTGCACCAATTTCATCGCGTAATTTTTCCATTTCAGGATCAATAAGATCAGCTGGCCTACAGATGATGACATCCTCGTTACCAATGGCTTGTTGGCGGACGGAGGCGTTGACTTCGGCCGGTGGTTTTCCATAACGACCTTGTAGATAAAGTTTTACTTCGTTAGTAATGCTTTTATAACGAGTATCAGAAAGTACATTGAGTAAGGCCTGTGTGCCCACTATCTGTGATGTGGGTGTGACCAGAGGGGGGTAACCCAGGTCTTTACGAACGCGGGGGATTTCCGCCAGCACTTCGTTCATGTGTTCCAGTGCGCCTTGTTCTTTGAGCTGGTTAGACAAATTGGAAATCATTCCGCCGGGTACCTGGTTCACCTGTACCCGCGTGTCCAGCCCAGTGAACTCGCTTTCAAACTGATGATATTTTTTACGTACCTCGTAAAAGTAAAAACCTATTTCCTGTAACGTTTCGAGATTAAGTTTGGTGTCGTATTCGGTGTCCCTGAGAGCGGCGACCATACTTTCCGTTGGTGGATGACTGGTTCCTCCGGCCAGCGTCGATACGGCAGTATCAATGTGACGACATCCATTCTCTATGGCTTTGATTTGGCACATGCTGGCAAGACCAGCCGTTGCATGAGAATGGAGATGAACGGGCACATCCAGTGCGCTAACCAGCGCTTTGGTTAATTCAGCAGTCGCGGTAGGAGTGAGCAAGCCCGCCATGTCTTTAATGGCGATGCTATCGCAGCCCATCTCACGTAATTCTTTTGCCATGTCGACAAACTGTTCCACTGTGTGAACAGGGCTAATGGTGTAACTAATAGCACCCTGTGCGTGTTTGCCAGCTTTTTTGACGGCTTCGATAGAAACTCGCAAGTTACGCACATCGTTAAGCGCATCAAAAATACGAAAAACATCAATGCCGTTGTCTGCGGATAGTTTTACAAATGCCCTGGTGACGTCATCAGAATAATGGCGATAGCCTAATAGATTTTGACCGCGCAGCAGCATTTGTAGGCGAGTATTAGGCAACGCTTCGCGGAGTTGTCGTAACCTTTCCCATGGGTCTTCTTTTAAAAATCGAATGCAGGCATCAAACGTAGCGCCGCCCCACATTTCCAGCGACCAGTAACCGACATCATCGAGTTTGCTGCAGATGGGCAGCATGTCTTCGGTGCGCATGCGTGTGGCCAGTAACGATTGGTGGGCATCGCGCAGTACGGTATCAGTGATGTGGACTTGGCTCATGGTTGTTTCCATAGTTTTGTTTATATTTGTTATTAGGTTATAGGCCCATATGCGCAGCGACTGCGGCACCGATGGCAGCTGCAAGGTCGCGTGTCGATCGGTACACGGAGTATTGGGTTAATTCCGGATGTGTTTCAACAAATGAGGTATCGAATTTTCCGGTTTGAAAGTCTGCCGATTTTAAAATTTCCTGGTAATAGGGGATGGTGGTTTTAACACCGTATACGCTGATGTCCTGCAGAGCACGTTCAGCGCGATCCAGTAACGAATCCCAATCCAGTGCCCACACGGTAAGCTTGGCACACATGGAATCATAATAAGGTGGAATTTCGTAACCAGTATAAATAGCGGCATCAGTTCGCACGCCGGGTCCGCCTGGGGCAAAATAACGCGTCACGCGCCCAAAGCTGGGTAAAAAATCATTTTTGGGATCTTCGGCATTAATCCGAAACTCCATCGCAAAACCACGGCGTTTGACATCCCGTTGGGTGTATTTCAACTTCAATCCGGCAGCAATGCGTATTTGCTCCTGAACAATGTCGATGCCAGTAATTTCCTCGGTAATCGTGTGTTCTACCTGAAGTCGGGTATTCACCTCCATAAAATAGAAATTGTCGTCCGCATCCAGCAGAAATTCGACTGTGCCGGCATTTTCATAGCCTACAGATTTGGCGGCGGTGACGGCCAGTTTGCCAATCATTTTTCGCTGTTCATCGGAAAGCTGGGGTGATGGGGCAATTTCGATGAGTTTTTGGTGCCGGCGCTGGATAGAGCAGTCACGCTCGAATAGGTGAATGACCTTGCCATGACTATCGGCCAGTATTTGCACCTCGATATGGCGGGGGTTATCGATGCACTTTTCCATAAAAACCTCAGTACTGCCAAAGGCCTTGCTGGTTTCAGATATCACCCGGTCATAGTTTCCTGGCAGCTCTTTAGCATTGGCGCAACGGCGAATACCCCGGCCACCGCCCCCATTAGTGGCTTTTAGCATCACTGGATAGCCAATTTTCTCGGCTATCTCGAGAGCTTGCTCAACATTTTCAAGATTCCCATCACTACCGGGGGTCACCGGAATGCCTGCCTTAATCATGGCTGCCCTGGCTTCTACCTTGTTGCCAAGCCGGCTGATGACCTCTGCACTGGGACCAATGAATTGAATCCCACGTTGTTGGCATACCTCCGCTAGTTTGGGGTTTTCTGATAGGAAACCATAACCAGGATGCAGAGCATCACAACCGGTGGCGACTGCCAAATTGACAATATTATGGACATTCAAATAGCCTGAAACCGTTTCAGGGCCAAGGCTGAAGGCCTGATCGGCCTTTTTGACGTGGAGGGCATATCGATCAGCCTCGGAATATATGGCCACAGACTTAATGCCAGCCTCAGAACAGGCTCTCGCAATTCGTACGGCGATTTCGCCACGGTTGGCGATCAGTATTTTTCTTATCATAGATGCTCGCGGATGTTGCTAGTCCTGGTTCTGGTGCCAATATTGACAACCCTCTGTCACGCCCTTTAGTTACAACTCTTTGTTACAAAAAAGGGATATTCGTTACAGCCCCATTAGTGCAACTCTATGGAATATCGAGGAATTGTTGTAGTTCTGTCAAGTGGGTCATTTGAAGGCCTGGCTAAGTCACTGGTTGCATTGAATTTATCTATATCAGCTTTGACAAGAATCCCATTTCCTTTTAGAATTGCGCGGTTATGTCGGATCGATTCACAGATAGCGTCGAACCGTTTGCTCTGGCCACTCAGGGGCGAACGATAGAGGGTGAAATACCACTCGCTGATTTAACGCGTTTGAGCGCGTTAGCGTGCTCATCACAAAGTCAGGGTAGCGCGAGTAAGGACACCGTTGCTAGTGTCAATATAGAAGGTAGTGTTGGATTTACCTTGTGCTTTGATATTGATGAAGGTGGCGCACCTCGAATAGGAGGTAATGTTTCTACAACGCTTCGCCTTCAATGCCAGCGTTGTATGGAGGATATGGATTATCCGATAACATTGAACGTAAGATTGGGAATTGTTCCCTCTCGTGAAGCAGCAAAAAGTTTGCCAGACAGTTACGACCCTTTGGTTGTGAGCGGTGATGAAATTAGCATCGCTTCTATACTGGAAGACGAATTGATTCTTGCTTTGCCCATTGTGGCAATACACGAGATTGAAAATTGCTCTCAAGGTAAAGCGTTCGGTAGCGGAAGTGAAAACCTTGAGCAGGAAGCGGGACAAGAGAATATGCCTTCATCAAAACGAGAAAATCCGTTTGCGGTGTTGGCGCAATTGAAAAAGAATCGGCCATAAAAATTGGCTGATCGTAACAATATTGATAGTAACTAACATCGTTAGTTCGAATAAAAGATGAGGAATTAATCATGGCCGTACAAAAAAGCAAAGTAACTCCAGCACGTCGTGGCATGCGCCGCTCGCACGATGCGTTAAAAGGACCAACGTTGTCTATAGAGCCCACTTCTGGCGAAACGCATCTTCGTCATCACGTGAGCCCTGATGGTTATTACCGCGGCCGTAAGGTTGTGGACAGCAAGGCTAGCGAACAGGAATAAAAGCTGAGATGCGACGCTAGACACTAGTCTAGTGGCCGCGTCTCATTGCACTTTATATTTCATTACCATTCGTTGCGTGGGAAGGGACTTTTTGTATCAAAATGCCCTTTGTGTAGCATAATATTTTGGCTACGATTAACGTATCAATAATGCTTAAGGCAACTAATGCTTAAGATAACGTTGGCTTCATGAAGAAATTTTCTGAGTGATATCCATCACGTCGGGAGCTATTTCTAAAAATCCTATGAATCAGAATTTTACAATTGCCCTAGACGCTATGGGGGGCGACCATGGTCCATCGGTGACAGTTCCTGCTGCATTAGAGGTGTTAGCGGATACACCCCAGATGAGTATCATTTTGGTCGGTGATGAAGAGACATTAAAAAGTGAACTTGCGTCTCACAATCACCAGACTAATTCACGTATTCTTATTCAGCACGCCTCCCAACAAGTGACGATGGATGAAAAGCCTTCGGTTGCGCTACGCACGAAAAAAGATTCTTCTATGCGTGTGGCTATTAATCTGGTCAAGGAAAAACAGGCGCAGGCCTGTGTAAGCGCGGGTAATACCGGTGCATTAATGGCAACCGCACGTTTTGTTCTAAAAATGCTACCTGGTATTGATCGACCAGCCATTATTTCTACCTTGCCAACAATAAAAGGTAAGACTCACATGCTGGATCTCGGCGCTAATGTGGATACCCGTGCTGAAAACCTTTATGAGTTTGCAGTGATGGGTTCCGTGTTGACGAGTGCTGTGGATAATATTGAATCACCCACCGTTGGCTTGTTAAACATTGGCGAAGAAGAAGTTAAAGGTAACGAAATAGTAAAAGAGGCTTCACGTTTGTTGGCTGATAGTAATTTGAACTATATCGGTTTCGTTGAAGGTGATGATATATATAAAGGTACAGCTAACGTGGTAGTTTGCGATGGTTTTATTGGAAACGTATCATTAAAAACAGCCGAAGGTGTGTCGAAGATGATTAGTCATTATATGCGTGAAGAATTTTCACGAAATATTTTAACTAAGATGGCTGCATTGGTCGCCATGCCAGTGCTAAACGCTCTTCGTAGGAGAATTGATCCCCGTACTTATAACGGAGCTAGCTTTGTAGGTTTGCAAGGTATTGTAATTAAAAGCCATGGTGGCGCTGATGTGGTAGCTTTTGTAAGCGCTATACGAGAAGCGATTATTGAAGTGAAAAAGAACGTGCCGGAGAAAATCAGCAAACATCTAGAGGTTGCGCTT
>JAUWVK010000005.1 GCA_030617485.1 Gammaproteobacteria bacterium | reverse complement strand
GCACAAAAGCAATTTTGGAGGCATCGGTGACGCGGGTGAACATGGACTCTCCAAAAAACACCTGACCAAGAGCGACGCCATAAAGTCCACCCACCAGTTTTTCATCCAGCCAGCATTCCACCGAATGGGCGACTCCAATTTCGTGGAGTTGTTGATAGGCCTGTTTCATTTCCGAGGTGATCCAGGTGCCGGGTTCGTTTTCGTCAATGTTATCTACTTCATTTACGCGTGGCCCACTACAGGCTTCAACAACTTCGCTAAAGGCCTTGTCTGTGGTGATAGTGAAACTTTCGTTGCGAAGAATTTTGCGCAGTGTTTTTTGCAGACTGCGGGAGATTTTTAAGTGTTCTGGAAACAGAACGGCACGCGGGTTAGGTGCCCACCAGAGTATCGGTTGATCATGGTTATACCAGGGGAATATGCCGTGACGATAAGCGGCTTGCAGACGTTGGGGGCTGAGATCACCGCCCACTGCCAATAAACCATCTGGCTCAGGTAGTGCCAAAGACACATCCGGGAATCGGAATGTCTTATCGCTGGGCTCAATCCAGAATGGGGCCATGCCGCGCATATTGTTTTCCTGTTGTTGAAAAATTTAATACTGCTTATTACTTCTTAACTTTATTTTTAAACGGCGAATGCGTGCTTAGTTCGTTGATGTAAAGCTGCATCTCTACGGTTTCATGTTTTAGGAAACCTTCAATCGCTTTGCTGAATTCTGAGTCCGCTATCCAGTGTGCCGACCATGTGGGTGTGGGCAAGAAGCCACGGCTGATTTTATGTTCTCCCTGAGCCCCGGGATCAAAGCGCGACAGACCCTGTTCAATGCAATACTCCAGACCCTGATAATAGCAGGCCTCGAAGTGAAGGTTTTGAAAATGCTGGCCACATCCCCAGTGGCGACCATAGAGGCTGTGGTTATCTCGAAAACAAATGGCGCTGGCCACAGGTTCACCGTTTGATTCGGCCAGAATTATCAGTAGTTGTTTTGGCATAGTGTGAGCAAGCTCGAGAAAAAAATTCAGGCTGAGGGTGGCGTAACCGCTGTGACGATCGAAAGTGGAGGCGTAGTGACGGTGAACGGCTTGCCACTGTTCCTGTGTAAGTTCATCGCCGTGTAGGCGATAAATCACAACACCGGATTCAACAACTTGTCGACGTTCACGCTTTATTTTTTTGCGTTTACTGGAAGTAAAGTGGTCGAGGTAATCATCAAAGTCTCTGTAGCCATTGTTTTGTGAAGAGTTCTGCCAATGAAACTGACAGGCAAGACGCGGCATAAAACCATGGCTTTTTAAACGATCTAAATCTCCATCATTTGGGAATAGCCAATGCAGGGAAGATACCTGCAACTTTTTAGCGTGTTCGATACTGTGTTTTATCAGCGCGTCGGCAACAGTTTTTTGGTCTGCTTCCGGTGATCCTTCTGGCAATATAAGCAAGCGTGGGCCGGTGGCAGGTGTGTAGGGAATGGCAACAACCAGTTTTGGGTAATAGCGTTTACCAATGCGATGGTAAGCATCAGCCCATGCCCAGTCGAATACCAATTCGCCATAAGAATTGGTTTTCAGATATTGCGGAACAGCGCCGACTAGTGTTTCTTTGTTATCTACAGTGTCGAAAAGTAACAGGTGTTGCGGTATCCATCCAGCAGCTTCGCCGACGCAGTGGTGGGTTTCTAGCGCAGACAGGAATTCATGTCGAAGAAACGGAATATCAGTTCCAGTCAGCGCATTCCATTGCGCGGCTGGTACTTCGTTAAGATTATTGGAGACAGTAAGGCGCATGGCCTTGCTTGTTTTCTTAATTAATTATTTTTCTAGATTGTCACTCTTTGTTATCACTCTAGATTGTCAAGAAAGCGTTCAGCATCCAACGCCGCCATACAACCTGTGCCGGCAGAGGTAATCGCCTGACGATAAATGTGGTCGGCAACATCACCGGCAGCGTACACACCATCGATGCTGCAAGCAGTGGCATTGCCCTGTGAGCCACCTTTTACTTTAAGGTAACCGTGTTCCATATCCAGCTGGCCCTCAAATAAACTGGTATTGGGTTTATGGCCAATGGCGATGAATACGCCGTCCAGGTTGATGTCCTGTGTGCTGTCATCTGTTGTGCTTTTGATGCGCATGCCGGTCACGCCCATATCATCACCCAGAACTTCATTCAGGGTGTGATTCCATTTGATGTCGATGTTGCCGGTTTTGGCTTTTTCGATAATTTGGTCAGCGAGAATCTTTTCACATTTAAACTTGTCACGGCGATGTATAACCGTTACATGCGAAGCGATATTGGAAAGATACAACGCTTCTTCCACTGCGGTATTGCCGCCACCGATAACAGCGACGGGTTTGTTTTTATAAAAGAACCCGTCACAGGTTGCACAACCGGAAACGCCGCGGCCCTTGAAAGCTTCTTCAGATTCCAGGCCGAGATACATCGCGGATGCACCAGTCGCTAGTATAAGGGCGTCGCAGGTATACACGCCGTTATCGCCGGTGAGTTTTAAAGGGCGTTCTGTCAATTCAGCTTTATTAATGGTGTCGAAGATTATTTCAGTATCAAAACGCTCGGCGTGTTTTTGCATGCGAGCCATTAATTCCGGGCCCTGTACGCCTTCGTTATCACCGGGCCAATTATCCACGTCGGTAGTGGTCATCAACTGACCACCCTGTTCCATGCCAGTGATAATAACGGGGTTGAGGTTTGCGCGAGCGCCGTACACGGCCGCGGAATAGCCAGCAGGGCCGGAACCGAGGATTAATAATTTGCAGTGCTTAACTTTGCTCGTGGCTTCGCTCATGTTTTGGGGCTCCTGAAATTATGTTGTTGTTAATTCTAGTGTTTTGTTTGGAACGCTAATTACAGATGTGATGATCGTGGTGAGAAAATCAATGCTGTAATGAAAAGGACTCAATGGAAACAATATTACGGAAAGCATCAAAACACGTAAAGGGAAGCGCGATGGTTAGCCTCAATTGTTAGGGTTTCAAAGGGATTTTCGGGAAAGGAACTGGCTATACTGAAAACAGGAACCACCGCCTCTAAATAACAGGACCAAGAACAATGGAAATAGGCATACCAAAAGAAATCAAAACCCTGGAAGGGCGGGTGGCCCTCATACCGGCCGCAGTCGGACAATTGGTTGAGCAAGGCCATGAGGTTTTTGTGGAGAAAGGTGCCGGACTGCTGAGCGGTTACAGCGATGATCAGTATCGTGACGTCGGGGTAAGTCTTGTTGATGGTGCCGAGGCTTTGTATGGAGCCGCGCAACTCATTGTAAAGGTAAAAGAACCTTTGCCGGTTGAGGTGGCCATGTTGCGCGAAGATCACCTGCTGTTTTCTTTTTTGCATCTGGCGGCAGCGACAGACCTTATGCAGGATTTACTGGATATTGGCCTTACCGCGGTGGCTTTTGAGACTGTGGAAACAGATGCTGGCCTGCTGCCCCTGTTGGCACCCATGAGTGATATCGCCGGTCGGGTGGCGGTGCAGGTGGGTGCCCATTTGTTGCATCAGCCTCAGGGAGGTAAAGGCATCCTGTTGGGTGGGCTGCCTGCAGCGGAGCGGGGGCATGTGGTGATATTGGGTGCGGGTGTGGCCGGTGGTAATGCGGCTGTTATGGCAGCGGGCATAGGCGCTCAGGTGACGGTGTTTGATCGGAATCGTGACAAACTGGCTCGTATGAGAGCACTGGGGAATAACGTCACGGGTTTGCACCCTTACCCTGATGCGCTCCATGAGGCGGCCTTGAGTGCAGACCTATTGGTGGGTGCGGTGCTGGTGACCGGGGAGCGGGCGCCGCATCTCATCAGCGCCAATACAGTGGCCGAAATGGAGGATGGTAGCGTCATTATTGATATCTCGGTGGATCAGGGCGGTTGTATCGAGACCACACGACCGACGGACTATACAAACCCCACTTTTGTGCATGATGGAGTGGTACATTTTGGGGTCACCAATATGCCTGGAGCCGTGCCGCGGACTGCCTCTCAGGCCCTGTCCGCCGCCCTCACCCCCACTATTTCCCGCCTGGCGCAGCCTGATTGGGAACAAAATAAGGAGCTTGTGCGTGGGGTTAATGTGAAAGCAGGGAAAATAGTGCATCATGCCCTGCAAGACCTGCTAATATAAGACAATCTTAATAGAGAAGGTCTTCACTAAAGCTCTTAAAGCGGCCTCTAAACTAGCGACATCTCGGACACGCCTTTGGCACAAGCAAAGACACAAACAAAGCCCGGAACACCTCTGGCAGCCCATATGATCCGCGGCCTGCGCGAAGGGGCACTCATCATCTTCGGTACCACAGCACTTTACCTGCTGCTCTCCCTTAGCTCTTATAATCCACAAGATCCCGGCTGGTCTCATAGCGAAACTGCGACGACAATTGCCAATACCGGTGGCGTGGTGGGTGCCTGGTTTGCAGATGTTTTCCTGTATTTGTTTGGTTACCTATCCTATCTGGTGCCCGTGGGCGTGGCTTACCTGGGCTGGCTGTTGTTCCAGGGCCGTAAAGATCAGACGCCGTTTGATTACCGTCATGGCGCACTGCGTACCGCCGGTTTTTTCCTCACCCTGGGCGCAGGTACAGGGTTGGCCAGACTGCACTTTGCAGATTTTGCTGTTTTACCGGTAGGTGCTGGTGGCGTGTTGGGCGACGTGGTTGGCGGTGGGCTTGTCAGTATCGTGAATCCTCTGGGCAGTACCCTGTTCCTGTTGGCGCTATTCCTGTCTGGTGTGACATTGTTAACCAGTTTGTCCTGGTTGTGGCTGATGGATGCCACGGGTCGGTTTACGTTAAATGCAATCAGCTGGATACGTGAGCGCGTGATGCAACTTAAGGACGAGATTGAAGGCCGTCGCGCCCGACAGCATCGTGAAACCAGCGTAAAAACAGTCAAAGAGAAAACCAAAAAACGCAAACCGCCGCGCATAGAGCCGGTGATTAAGAGTCGACCACAAATTTCAGAGCGTGCCGAGAAGGAACGTCAGGTGAACATGTTTGAAACGTCAGGCGAAGGTGATCTACCTGCGCTGGCTCTGCTGGATCCTGCCGATGATCGCAAGGTAGAAATTTCAACTGCTGCGTTGGAAGCTGTTTCTCGTCAGGTGGAACTCAAGTTGCAGGAGTTTGGTGTAGAGGTGCAGGTTGTTGCGGTGCATCCTGGCCCGGTCGTTACTCGCTATGAGTTAGATCCCGCACCCGGTGTAAAAGTGAGTCGGATCACTAATTTGGCCAAAGATCTGGCGCGTTCATTATCGGCCATTAGTGTGCGCATTGTTGAAGTCATTCCAGGCAAATCCACTGTTGGTCTGGAGATTCCTAACGAAGACCGTGAGATTGTTCGTCTTTCCGAAATCATCGCTTCCAAAGAATACGAGAGCGCCAGCTCACCGCTGAGGTTGGCATTGGGCAAAGATATTGCCGGCCATCCTGTTGTTGTCGATTTGGTAAAAATGCCGCACTTGCTGGTAGCGGGTACGACGGGCTCTGGTAAATCTGTGGGGCTTAACGGTATGGTGCTGAGCATGCTTTATAACGCCTCACCGGAGCAGGTGAGGATGATCATGATTGACCCCAAAATGTTGGAGCTTTCTGTGTACGAAGGCATACCGCATTTATTGGCGCCAGTTGTGACCGATATGAAAGAAGCCGCCAATGCCCTGCGCTGGTGTGTGGCGGAAATGGAACGTCGTTATAAGCTCATGGCCCATCTTGGTGTTCGCAATGTGGCGGGTTATAACCGCAAGGTAAAAGATGCCTATGATGCGGGTGAGCCTATTGTAGATCCATTCTATAAACCCGTTGTTTTATCAGAAGAAGACGGCGGTGAAGAACGTCTGCTTGAACCATTCCCGCAAATCGTTGTGATAGTGGATGAGCTCGCCGACATGATGATGGTGGTGGGTAAGAAAGTTGAGGAACTGATCGCACGTCTGGCACAAAAGGCACGTGCGGCTGGTATGCATCTTATACTTGCTACGCAACGCCCCTCGGTGGATGTGTTGACCGGGTTGATTAAAGCCAATATCCCCACACGTATGGCTTTCCAGGTTTCAGCCAAAGTGGATTCGCGTACTATTCTTGATCAGGGTGGAGCGGAACAATTGCTAGGTCATGGCGACATGCTTTATCTTGCGCCGGGTACTGGTATACCGACTCGTGTTCATGGCGCCTTTGTTTCCGATGCTGAAGTGCATCGCGTCGTTAAGGACTGGTTGGGTCGCGGTGAGCCGCAATACATCGAAGATATACTCGAAGGTCCAGCCGCAGGTACGGATATGGGTGGCGTGCCAGGTTTTGAAGATCCGGATAATGAAATGGATGCGTTATACGATGAAGCCGTTCGTATTGTTACCGAGACGCGTAAAGCTTCAATCTCTGGCGTACAACGTCGTCTCAGGATTGGTTACAACCGCGCAGCACGCATGGTAGAAGATATGGAGCGTGCCGGTGTTGTGGGTGAAGTGCAGTCAAACGGTTCACGTGAAGTATTGGCGCCACCTCCGATGACCGTTGATTAATAACTTCGACTTAATACTCCCAGTCAATACCCCCATCTAGTTGCGAAAAATAAAAATGCCATGAACAGGTCGGCATTTTTATTTTTTGTAGTGTTCCTTGTTTTTATCTTTTTAATTGTTTCCGCCTGCAGTGAAAAAAAATCCCCCGAAGACCAGATTCGCCAGTTCATAACTTCAGCAGTAACTGCAGCTGAGTCGCGTGAAGCGTTAGCAGTTCGACAACTTATTTCCGATAAATATATGGATGATGGCCGTCGTGATCGGCGTGCATTGACTGCTATAGCTATGGGTTATTTTTTACGCCACAAAAATATTCACCTCTTTACCCAAATTAGTGAAATTAAATTTCCCGTACAGGGGCAGGCTAGCGTAAAACTTTATGTCGCTATGGCAGGCAGTCCTGTCACGGGTGCGCAGGCGTTACTTGATATACGAGCTGATCTTTATTTGTTTGATTTAATGCTGATGCGTGATGGCGACGATTGGCTTTTGCAGAAACTCCATTGGCAGCATGCAAGCATTGAGGATATTGTGGGTGGGGGATAGCTAATGGCTAATTTTTTCTAAGAATGGATGTTGGGGGAGGTGATAAAAGCATAACATCAGCACCAAATACATGATCTGCTGTTGATGCTCAATATACTAATTATGGCGAAATTAATTTTAAATAAAAATAAGCAAAGTGTGAGTGTTACTAGTCAGTTAAATATACTGTACAGGCTGATAGGGTTGATGGTTTTATTGGGATCCCTTTATCTTTTGCTTTACCCTGAGTTCACTGGGAAACACATATTTTATAGAGGCAGAATGGATCTGCAGATATTTTCGATACCAGGAATATTTTTATCATTGTTAGCTTTTATGGTTAAAAAGGTAACGGTTGATTTTCAGGCAGATAAAATTACAGTATCTTATGGACTTCCTTTGTTATCTTTTTATAAGAAAAAATATGCGTTGTCATTTTTTTATAAAATGTTGCTAAGTGTGGATAATAAACCACAGAGCTGGTCATCTGTAGGTGAGTACCAGCATTTTGTGAAGTCCTGGTATCACGTAGTGATTATTTCCAATAAAACCAAGCGTGGTATGGAAGTTCTTGTAGCAAAATCTTTAGGTCCGGAGGAGTCTAAGAATATCGCAGATACTTTTAGTGAATATACGAAAATACCGCTTGAGATAGGGCGCCATTATCCCCTTTAGCCTGATAATAAATTAAAGCCCCAAAGGTCTCTGGTCTGGTGGGCCATCTTTTCTTTCCTGGTCAGTTAGATCACCAGGATACACCTCATTTTCTTAATGTTATTGTGTGACACCAAATGACGCTGATTCAGCATGTTTCCTGTGTCTATTCTGTCTCTATTATTAACAAACAATTCAATATCACACGACAAAATAACAGATTATTGACTTTGATTTATGCCGAGATCAGAATGGGGTTGTTATGCTAATTAACTGATTAATTTCGTGCGAAATTTGTCATATTCATATGTAGAAGTACTAGTAAACATCAAGCGGTAAGTAGATAAACCACAAGAGTCTACGTCACTTGTAATTTCTAGTCTGTATCGGAGTTACTTATATGACCCATGGACGGAGTCTTGTGTTTATTGTCCGCGTTTTTGCCCTTGTGCTAGCAGCCATGTTGGTCGGCTGTAATAGCGGCACGTCTTCTAGTGAAACACCACCACCTGTTGATGTTGCTCCTCAACCCGCGCCTGAACCAGAACCAGAACCAGAACCAGATCCAGATCCTACACCTGAGCCGGAACCTGATCCTGTTCCCGGTCCTACACCGTCGAATGTGATCGTCAATGCTGATCCGGGGCTTGTCGTTGCCGTTCGGGTGGGTGAGGTGGCGATACTCGATGGCAGCAACTCTAGTGCATCAACGTCGGACCCATTGAGCTATGTCTGGTCTTTCTCCTCAAAACCGGATGGCAGCATTGCGCAATTGCAAAACGCAACATCCGCTACGCCGAGTTTTACCACTGATGTAATCGGAACGTATATGGTGCAGCTCGTGGTCAGCGCTGGCGGTGCATCAAGTGAACGCGCTATTACGTCTGTTGAAGTCTCCAATGAAGGGGATCATTACACCGGATTACGCATCCATACAAAATATTCATCCAATTGTGTTACCTGTCACGATGGCCAGTATCCAACAGTTGCAGAGAAATCCCCCGATCATCTGGCGACCACTAGCGTGTGCCAGGCTTGTCATACTACTTTCGGGTTTAATCTCCTGCGATATGTTGATCACGCGGAGGTTTTTGGAAAATGCACTGAATGCCACAATGGTGTATTGGCTATCGGAAAGTCATACCATCATGTCGAGACGGCAGTCGAATGTGATGACTGTCACGATACGATTAGTTTTGTCACGTTGGAAGCTGACGGCAGTTTTGCTCATACGGACATTAACCGACATTGCGATGCATGCCACAACGGCATAGTGGCTCCTGGTAAATATGAAGGCCATTTGCCGACCCGGGTTGACTGCAGTCTGTGTCACATCGTTGATAATTTCCAGGACACTATTTTCGATCACAGCACTATCACGAGTGATTGCGCCATCTGTCATAATGGCATCGGAGCTATTGGTAAACCGTTAAGTCATCCGGCTACCACTGCCGATTGCAGTCTGTGCCACGTCATCCAGACTTTTGCGCAAGAAGGTATTTTTGATCACACGGTGATCGATTCCCAGATACAGCCATGCGCGTCCTGTCACAATAATGATGTTGATTCTACCGCCAATGGAAAGAATCCCAATCACATGCCAACCACCGAAGATTGTGGGGTTTGTCATACGCCGGGTACTTTTGTTACGGGTGTGTATGATCATGCCGGTGTTAGTAACGGTTGTGCATCGTGTCACGATGGTGTGATCAGTACGGGAATGGTTGATAATCATTTGCCGGCCACGGAGGACTGCTCCGTCTGTCATGCGAGTACGGACACTTTCACCGTAGCAACATATAGTCACACAGACATTGTTGATAACTGTGCATCCTGCCATAACAATATTATTTCAATCGGTAAAACAGATGACCATATACCGACACGGGATGATTGCAGTGTCTGTCATGTTGACACAACAACATTCACTTCGAGTACATTTCTGAATACGATTCATCGGGATATCGTTAATGGTTGCGCAGGCTGCCACAACGGTCGATTCGCCATTGCACAGGATGCGGCGGTAAACCATGTACCAACGCTTCAGGATTGCCACTTTTGCCACACTAACGCAGCATTTACTCCTACGATTTTCAATCACGTGGGGATCACCGGTAATTGCACCTGGTGTCATGATGGCGACCACGATGCTTCCGGTGCCATTGGACTATCGGTTACCCATGTTCCAACAACGGATGACTGCGGTGTCTGTCATAACACCACTAGCTTTGCGGGTGCCACATTTGATCATACCGGTATTATAGATAATTGTGCCTCGTGCCACGGGGGTGTTGCACCATCGGCTACGCCAAAACACGCTACCCACATTCCGACAAATGAAGATTGTAGTGTCTGCCATGTGCCGGGTACTTTTGCGAATGCGGTATTCGATCATGCCGGTATTATTGATGGCTGTGCTTCGTGCCACGATGCGGGACTCGCGAGCGGTAAGTCTGCCAATCATATTCCAACGGCAGAGGATTGTTCGGTCTGTCATAACACCACGGCCTTTGCCGGCGCGCGGTTTGATCACAGGGATATCGTAGATAACTGTGCTTCCTGTCACGATGGTAATCTCGCGACAGGAAAAACCAGCAATCATGTGCCCACTAACAATGATTGTAGCGTGTGCCATCAAACCACAGGCTTTGTTCCTGCTACTTTTGATCATGTTGGTATTACCGACAACTGCCAATCTTGCCACAATGGTAACCTGGCTATCGGTAAACCCAATAATCATATCGTGACGAATGGTGACTGTGGGCTTTGTCATAGCACCAGAGGATTTATTCCTGCTACGTTTGATCACTCCGGCATCATCAACGGTTGTGCTGATTGCCATGATGGCATTACGGCAACCGGTAAAAGCCAGAACCATCTGGACACTAACCTCGATTGCTCCTCCTGCCATACGACGGCTACCTTCAAGGGAGGCACATGGGATCACACGGGCATTACGGGTAATTGTGTTTCGTGTCATGACGGTAATTCCGCTACAGGCAATACGCCCCAGGGTTTACGAAATCATTTTGTCACCACCAAGGATTGCAATGTATGCCATTCAACAAATGGTTGGGCACCGGTCAGTTACAGTCATCCGAGTAACAGTGACTACCCTGGCAACCACAACAGGAATGTAGGGTGTAACAGATGTCACAGGCAAAATGATCAGAATATTTCGTATCCCTCACCAGCCTATACAGGTACCTGTGCGGCTTGTCATGCGAGTGACTTTAGACCCGGCGATCACGATAGCGGTCTGAATAATCATTTGAATTGTGGACGCTCCGGTTGTCACCGAGTTAATGCTCGTGGCTGGTGATTAGGATTATCCTGTTCAGATAATTGTTGCCTGGGTGTTTAAGGAGAGCGGTTGAGACCACCTTGTATAGCCAGCCTTCAGGTATTACCAAACACCTTCTTTGAAAGATCTGTGGTTTGTTTGACTGGGTCCTTGCGAATAGCGGCTTCTTCTTTTGCGAGGTAATAAAATATCCCATCCATTCCTTTATTGACGACATGTTTTGTTAGGTCTGCTTTTACATCGGGAACAAAAGGCAGTTTCTTATATTTGCCCATCACCTTATCGTAAGCCTTAATAGCTCCCACCTCGGATAAGCTGGCTTCTATTATTGATCGCATTTCTTTGCTGAGTGATGGAGACATTTTTTTCTGAAAATATTGTGTTGCTGAATCATCAGGCCCCTCATAGATATTTTTGACATCGCTAAACGTCATATTAGTGATTGATTGTAAGAAGAGTTCTTTGGCCTTTGGAGTTGCGGCTTCAGCGGCGCGATTGAGCTTAAGCTCAAGGTCTTTAACTTCTTTTCGCATTCCAAATTTTTCCAGCATATTTTTTACGGACTTTAGATTTTCTGGCAGGGGTATGTGAATGGCGGGATCTTTATTGAAACCATCAACAGCACTTAATTGACCCACGACATTTTCAGAACCAATGCGCAGTGCTTCTTTGAATGCCTTGTTTATCTCGTCGATGCTGGGGTTAATGACTGGATCGAAAGATTGTTTTTTGTCTTCCAGAGTTTTGAGAAAATCTGTCCCTTTGTCCCACCAGTTTTCCGCATTAACCTGACTGACTGTTAGCGAGAGAAATAGAGTAATTAAGCCAATAATTAGATTGTGGCGCGCCATTGTTTTATCCGTCAGGTTTATTTTCTTATGTAATGAAAAAACATATCAGTTTGTGAGCTGGAGGTATATGTCTGATCAAAGGCGGGGAGTCCCCGTGGCAGACGATAGTGATCAATGGTCGTGTTTGAGTCCCAGGGCCAGGTATTCGATGAGATGCCCTTTGGGTTTCATTGGTAGGTGCTTTTGGCTGGATGGCCGGGTTAACAGCAAGTAATAGTGGATATTGGGGGCTATGCGGCCTGGTGATGTGTGGATGAATTCCTCGGGACGGCGTTAGCAGGTATTATACAGCTACTATTTATTAGCCAGGTTTTGAGGGGTTCATGTGTCAGCAGCAAAAAGTCATATTATGAGAAAGCATCTATTTGGTTTGGCCTGTCCGCTGCTTTTAGTAGCAGCTCTTTTCATATCTCCAGCTCATGCTGGCAAGGCAATGGATCATCTGGATGCCTTTTTCAGCGCGAAAGGTGCGCTGCGTGCTGATTTTGTGCAAACGGTTCAGGGGTCAACATTTTCACAGCCAAAAGTGTCTCGTGGGATTTTGATGATGCAACGACCGGGCAAGTTTCGTTGGGATTATCTTAAGCCCTACCCGCAATTAATTCTGGCAGATGGCAAACGTCTGTGGATTTATGATGAGGACCTGGCTCAGGTGGTGGTAAAGCCTCTTGATGCAGCGTTGGGGGATACACCGGCGTTGTTGTTGAGTAGTGAGGGGTTGAGTGGTGGTTCCCTGAAGCAGACCTTTATCGTCACCGAGCTGGATGAATTACGCGATGGCCTTTACTGGGTGCAATTATTGCCGAAAGCAACGGAATCCAACTTTCAGGAAATGAGAATGGGCTTCAGCAAAAAACATATTAGTAAAATGGTATTGGTGGATGGTTTTGGACAACGAACAGAGTTAGCTTTTTCCAACGTTGAGAATAATGCGAAGTTGCCAGCCGACAGTTTTGTTTTTGTGCCACCCAAAGGTGTGGATGTCATTGGGGATCCAGGCGACAGAAATGAGTAGCGAAAATGAATAGTTGGTATGACTTGTTATGAAAAGCAGCGTTGATTTGTTTTCCCTGACCGATGACCTTACCGGCCACCCGCTGGCAGACCGGATGCGTCCTACTAACATGAGTGCTTACTTTGGTCAGATTCATTTGCTGGGCGAGGGCAAACCTCTGCGTCAGGCGATTGAATCAGACAAGTTACATTCCATGGTTTTTTGGGGGCCACCGGGAACTGGCAAAACAACATTGGCAAGAATGATAGCCGGCAGTGCCCAGGCGGAGTTCATTAGTATTTCTGCCGTGTTGTCTGGTGTGAAAGATATTCGTGCGGCGGTGGATAGTGCTCAACGATTGCGTCGTGAGCAGGGTCGGGCCACGATATTGTTTGTGGATGAGGTGCATCGTTTCAACAAGTCTCAGCAGGATGCTTTTTTGCCATTTGTGGAAGACGGCACGCTAACCTTCATTGGTGCTACCACAGAAAATCCCTCTTTCGAATTGAATAATGCCTTGCTGTCACGGGCGCGCGTTTATGTGCTTAAGGCTTTGAGTGTTGAAGAAATTAGAGCTGTAATTGATCAGGCATTGTCTGACACTGAACGGGGTTTGGGTAAGCGACCCCTAGAGCTCAGTGAGAGTTTGCGTGATCAACTTGCTTCTGCAGCAGACGGTGACGCACGCCGGGCTCTGAACCTGTTGGAAGTAGCTTCAGATCTTGCCGAGACCGGGTCGGATGGAAAGGAAACTATATCTGAAGCCTTATTGGCTGAGGTGCTGGCCGGTGGTCTGCGTCGGTTCGATAAGGGCGGTGAAGCTTTTTACGACCAAATTTCTGCGCTGCATAAATCCGTGCGGGGTTCTAATCCTGATGCTGCGCTGTACTGGATGACGCGCATGCTGGATGGCGGCTGTGATCCGCTTTATGTGGCGAGGCGCGTGGTGCGCATGGCCTCGGAAGATATCGGTAATGCCGACCCTCGTGGTCTGCAATTGGCGCTTAATGCCTGGGATGTGCAGGAGCGCCTGGGCAGTCCTGAAGGTGAGCTGGCCATTGCACAGGCGGTGGTGTATCTCGCCTGCGCTGCCAAAAGCAATGCGGTGTATGCCGCTTATAATGCGGCGATGAAGGATGCACGCAATGAAGGCTCGCAGGAAGTGCCCCTGCATTTGCGAAATGCGCCTACAAAACTGATGAAAGAGCTGGATTATGGCAAGGGCTATCGTTACGCCCATGATGAGTCGGACGCCTATGCTACGGGCGAGAAATACTTCCCGGAAAATATGGGTGAGCGGGTATACTATCACCCTGTTGAGCGTGGGTTAGAGCTCAAAATTGCCGAGCGTTTGAAGTATCTGCGACAATTAGATAAATCTAACTCCGACCGAGCCGCACAAAATGAAAACTGACAACATGTGGAATTTCAAACATTGATGCAGACTCTGGCTATTGCCGGTGGCGGTGCTATCGGTGCCCTGTTGCGGTACTGGATGTCGACTGGCATTTATCATTTGCTGGGACGAGGTTTTCCGTACGGCACTCTGGTCGTTAACGTTCTGGGATCTCTGTTGATGGGTTTTCTGTACATCATGTTGATCGACAAATTGTCGCTGGGGCCGGTTTGGCGTGCAGCATTACTGGTTGGGCTATTAGGGGCATTTACCACCTTTTCCACTTTCTCTATTGAAACACTTAATCTGATGGAGGAGGGTGAACTGGTTAAAGCTTTGTTGAACGTCGTGCTCAGTGTCGTGTTGTGTTTGTTTGCTGCCTGGGTCGGTGTGTTAGCCGGGAGAACGGTATGACCAATGTAGAGGTTCTGATGGTACGTGTATACCTCACCGAAGCAGAGGCTCACCTTGAGACTTTGTTGAAGAGACTGAATGACGAAGGCAAGGTACGCGGGGTAACGGTATTTCGCGGTATCGCGGGTTTTGGCAAGTCTGGTGAAATCCATTCATCATCGTTACTGGATATGTCGCTGAACCTGCCAGTGGTAGTAGAATTTTTTGATGAACCTGAAAAGGCGCAAATTATTATTGATGAGCTTTATAAGAAAGTTGGCCCGGGGCATATTACATCCTGGTCGGCACAGCTTTGTGTTGATTAACGATGCAGTAAGATATTAAAAAAATGAACTCGAATAAAAAATTGGTGAATAACGGTAAGACTTATGATTGATCCTAAATTAATTCGCGCTGACCTTGCGGGCGTAGTGAAAAATTTAAAACGCCGAGGGTTTAAGCTTAGTCTGGGTGAAGTGACTGTTCTGGAAACCCGTCGAAAAGCTTTGCAGGTTAAAACGCAGGAATTGCAAAGCGTACGTAATAACAGCTCTAAAGCTATTGGACAGGCCAAGGCGAAGGGTGAAGATACGGCTCCATTGCTTGCGGCTGTGGCAGAGATAGGTGACCAGTTAAAAGATGTTGAAGCGGAATTAAACGAAGTCATGGAAAAGCTGGATGAGCTTTTCATTGGTGTTCCCAACCTTCTTCACCCCAGCGTTCCTGAAGGTATCGATGAAAATGATAATGAAGAAGTTAGCTCCTGGGGTGAGCCCCGTAGCTTTGATTTTATAGCCAGAGATCATGTGGACCTAGGCGAAAATCTTGGTGGAATGGACTTTGAAACCGCTGCGAAAATTTCCGGGAGTCGTTTCGGTTTAATGAGCGGCCACCTGGCGCGACTGCATCGGGCACTTATCCAGTTCATGCTGGATACGCATACGACGGAGCACGGTTATACAGAAACCTATGTGCCATATTTGGTCAACGAAGAAAGTTTACGTGGTACTGGTCAGCTACCCAAATTTGAGAAAGATCTCTTCAAAATGGATGGCGGTGTCTATTACCTGATACCCACAGCAGAGGTGCCATTAACCAATATCGTTCGTGATGTTATTGTCGAAAATAATGACATGCCTCGTAAGTTCGTTGCGCATACACCATGTTTCCGTAGCGAAGCAGGTTCATACGGTAAAGATACCCGCGGCATGATTCGGCAACATCAGTTTGAAAAAGTAGAGCTGGTGCAAATTGTACGTCCCCAGGATTCTTACGATGTGCTTGAGGAGTTAACAGGTCATGCGGCCAATATTCTGAAAGCCTTGAATTTACCACATCGGGTAATGAACCTGTGTTCCGGTGATGTCGGGTTTTCAAGTGCAAAAACTTATGACCTGGAAGTTTGGCTGCCAGGACAAAATGCTTATCGAGAAATATCATCCTGTTCCAATTTTGAGGCCTTCCAGGCAAGGCGCATGATGGCACGCATGCGTGATCCGGTGACGAATAAACCCGTACTGGTGCACACCGTTAATGGGTCCGGTCTGGCTGTTGGCCGCACCCTGGTGGCGGTGATGGAGAATTACCAAAATGAAGATGGCAGTATTACTGTGCCGGATGTGTTGCAACCCTATATGAATGATTTGGAAGTTATCCCCTGTAATTCCAAATAGAGTTACTCATTCAGAGAGGCAGTCGGTTAATAATAATTTTCACTTTGATGGCTGGATGAAAAATTACCATGAAGTATTTCCCTGTATTCTTCGACATAAATAACAAGCGTTGCCTTGTGGTGGGCGGTGGTGATGTGGCTGCTCGCAAGGTTGCATTAATGTGTCGCGCAGGAGCTCAGGTGACGGTAGTGTCCCCTGAGTTATGCGAAAGCTTGCAAAATCGATTAGCTAATAAAGAAATAATTTATGAGGCGCGTGGTTTTGAAAACAATGATCTAGAGGCCTGCGCGCTTATTGTTGCTGCAACCGATGATCAGGCTGTTAATAAACTGGTTTCTGAGCTGGCGCATTCAAAATGTATACCGGTGAATGTTGTTGATCAACCTGACTTATGCAGTTTTATTGTACCGTCGATTATCGATCGATCACCTGTTCAGGTTGCTGTATCCACGGGTGGTGCTTCGCCAGTGTTGGCTCGTCTTCTGCGCGCTCGTCTCGAAACTATGATCCCTTCGGCTTATGGTCGCCTTGCGGATCTTATGAGTGAGTTTCGCGACAAGGTTAAAGAAAGAATTACCACCGAAGGTAAGCGCCGACGTTTTTGGGAAGATGTTGCCCAGGGCCCCATTGCCGAAATGATCTTTTCTGGGAAGGAAGATGCTGCGAGAGATGCCATGCATGCTGCGGTTGATGAGGCACAGGCCTCAAAAGGTGACCGTGGTGAGGTTTACCTTGTGGGAGCTGGCCCTGGGGATCCTGATCTGCTGACTTTTCGTGCTTTGAGATTGTTACAGCAGGCCGATGTGATTGTTTATGATCGTTTGGTGTCAGAAGAAATTCTGGATATGGCCCGACGTGATGCTGATTTGATTTACGTTGGGAAAGAACGTGATAAACACACATTGCCACAGGATGATATAAATTTACTATTGGCCCGAGTGGCTAAAAGTGGAAAACGTGTATTACGCTTGAAGGGTGGTGACCCGTTCATTTTTGGACGCGGTGGAGAAGAAATAGAAACTTTGATGCAAGAGGGTATTAATTTTCAGATTGTGCCGGGTATCACAGCGGCAGCGGGAGCCGCTTCTTATGCCGGTATTCCTTTGACGCATAGAAACTATGCTCAATCGGTTACTTTTGTTACTGGTCATCTTAAAGATGGAACCATGGATCTTAACTGGCCCGCATTGGCACACCCGAACCAAACATTAGTGGTTTATATGGGCCTGTTAGGTGTGAAGACATTGTGTTCTAAATTGATTGAGCATGGCTTATCAGAGAAAACCCCCATGGCCCTGGTGCAAAAGGCCACCACACGACAACAAAAGGTACTGATTGGTACATTGAAATCAATGCCTGAATTACTGGAAACAGCAAACATAAAACCACCCACCTTGATTATTGTAGGTGAAGTAGTGACCCTGCATGAGAAGCTTTCCTGGTTTGGTTCTGCTGAAACCGTAGGGGAAGGCTAAGTTAGATTAGTCCCGTCAATTAGTGCCCTGTTGGGTTTTTAATGTCCAGCGCCTGTTTAATACCAACGATTACAGAATCTAATGCCCGATCAAACAGAGGGATGTCTTCAACAATGGAGGCATGCTCCAGTTCAAATTTTTCAATGAGCTGGCGGTAAGTCAGGTCAGCGACTACCTTGTATTTGCGATCAACAAAAGTAAATTCTTTAGTAAAATCGCATTTCCATGCGAGCTTGCCACGACTACGAAGTTTGGTCTTAGGGTCAATAAATTCAACCCATGTACCCAATGCCATGTCACTAATGCTCTCTGCATGCAGGCTGAATAATACGTCATCACTTTCTTCTAATGATGTGTTGATGTCAGCAGAGTAGGGGTCGAATTGATCGTTAACAGTTGATGGATTTTCAGGGAAATTTGACAGATCCATGCCAAAATCATCTTCTGTCAGGATATCAGACTCTTCGTAGTGTATGAGCGTGTTTTCTTGCTGTGGTGATTGAGATTCTTGTTCGGTTGTTGTTTCTGGAATCCCTCCGCGAAGGCTAGCGAGATGCAACTGCTCTAACTGGTCAAATAAGGCTTCGCTTTTTTGCATGTCAAAATTAATCAGAGTGAAGCCATCTCGCAGGCCGTTAAGGATGCTGGGAATAACCTTAATGAGGCGATTGCGTTCACTGACAATCAACTTTGGTTCTACGCTCCAGATTAGATCGTCAGCCACCTGTAGTGCTGTTTCCCAGGCGTTGCTTTTTACTCCATCGCGAAGGAATAAATGTATTAATACGTCTTTCCAGGCTTCAAGAAAGATAGTGTTTATCAGGGGTGGAACGTTATGGCTTTCAATTTTTAGCTGTATTTCTTTGACGGCAGCATTCTTGGCGCCCTCGAGCATATCTTCGGTCAATTTGTTTGATTGTTTTTCATTCTCTATAAATGATGAGAATTCAGAAAGAAGAATTTCAAAAATACTGGTATTGCCATCAAATTCTTCCAGTATACGATCGACTACATAGCTGACCATTTTAAGTGTGGCGTCTTCTTCAGGGTTAACTTCATTTAGTCCGCTGCCTGCATAGGCTAGTTCATTGAGTAGTTGGCGGGCTGGATGTGATTTTTTAGAGAAAAATTCATTATCCAGGATTGCTATTTTTAGTACTGGAATTTGCAGGCGTACAATTTGGACTTTTAGATAATCAGATAATGTTGAGTCATCCAGAATAAAGTCAAATAAGCGGCTTACTATATCAATGCTGTCTACATCAGCCTGTGCAATCTGTTTTCCCTGGGTTCTTCCCTGGATCTTGCCAATTTCTTTCATTACTGTTGTTTTTATGATGTTGGCACTTTCCTGATCCTGGTTCTTAAGTAGGGCAAGTTCTGCGCCAGTTTGTAATTGTGATAGTGCAGATACGATATCTTCCGGTGAGTATGAAATTTTTCCTTTGGATTCGTTGTCAAAATCAGCTTTGGTTTTGGGTGAATCAATTACCAGGCCGGTTTCGAGTCCTGCGCGTTGCTTGGATAGTAATTGCTGTATCGTACTAAAGACATCATCAGTTGCATTCATGGTTGCGGTTTGTTCACCTTCAAAAGAGCTGCGATTAATTGCTGGGTTAGTGTCGTCATGTTCGTTTGATTTTGGAGATTTGCTCTCTGGATGGCTGTAACTATCCGATTTCTTTATTGTGCTTTGGATGCGCGGCAGTACACCAGCGGCGATAAAATCCGCATTTATGGCGTCATACATTGCCCCCAGCTGCTGGATCACAACCTTATCGAATAATTTGTATACGACCAGGCGTACTTTGATTTCTGTATTCATGCATCCTGCTGCAACAGAAAAGGCATCACACAGGACTTCGGGGCGCAATGGACTGTTATCTTTTGTTATTTCTGTCTTTTCAATGAGAAAATTCAAACGAGCCGTGATATCTGAAAGAGCCTGGCTGTATGTATTATTAGCCGCATTGGCCATATTGCTAATGGCCAATGATTCTTCGAGTTGTTCGTCTTCAACTAAACCAACCTGGTCTAGTTTTTCATTATTATTAGGTGTGATGACAGCCTGGCTTAGAGATAATTTGAATCCACTATCCAGTGCACTGAAATAAATTTTATGCATTAAATCGTGCTGGAGTCGTATTTCTCGCATGGCATCAAAATAGAGCGTCTGTTGCTGATTGCTTTCTGCTTTATCAGCGAGGTTAAACAGACTATCGTCAATTTTCGAGAAGAACTTGGGTAAAAGCTCTCCAAGATAGTGCTTTGCGGTACGTTGTGCTGAAGCGACCAGCTGGGGTACGGGGACTGTATTTTCTACAGGGCTGGAGCGGCGGCTGGTATCAAAATTAATAATGTTCTTGTGTTTAACCATGGCTGTATAAGGACCGTTCTATAATGACTGTTGAGATTAAGGGCTTGCTTTAAGTATTAATACAAGATAAGTCTAGCGTTGGTATCGGCATTGGGCGTGAATTATTGCGCTAATTTGCGTGACTATGGTCACAGATCGTTTGTACAGTTGAATGCATACAATCCCCAATGGGTAATGGGTCACATAAATGGCCCACATATTGACGGAGCAGGCTTGCACAAAGGCAGAGCCCTGAAGTCTTACGGTATAATGTAGGAATCAGCGTATTTAGTAGTAATAAGTAGGTGATTTCTCAGTTATTCCCTGTTAAGACATGGTGAAATATGCCGGAGATCCCACGCTTAGGGTCGTAGTGGGGTGGGGTCCGAGATTGTTTTTCTGATTATGGTTGCCGGGATTTCACTGAGCAGGCTCCATTGGTTTTACGCCATTTGGTTATTTACAAGGTAGAATGAGTAATGCTCACAAAAGAAAAAAGTAGCGCCTTACCTGAAGCCTGGATAGTACCGATTCGTTTGGGCATCTATTCAGTGTTGGCGGCATGCTCGGCATATATATATTTTAATGTCGGTGATTTGGTGATAACGCATTATTTGATTATTATTTCCATTGTGGCTGTAGCGGCCATGGCATTGCTGGATTGTCGTGTGAGCGATAATTACTGGCGAGATAAAGCTAATCAATCAAAACATGATAAAAATCATTTAAATGGGGATGATGTCAGTTGAACTTAATTAATGCAGGAACGAGCAGTTGTTTTACATTCTATTTTAGGATGGGTCTTTCGTGTGCTCTGATGTTATTCGCGGTTAATTCTACTGCTGATACTGAAGTGAATATTGACAGTGCTCTCGCGGCTGTGAACAGTGAAGAGTACGAAAAGGCATTTAAACAATTCAAGATTCTGGCGGATAAGGGAGAGGCTGAGGCGCAATATAATCTTGCGATGATGTATCGTTTGGGTAAGGGTGTGAAGGAAAATCATAAACTGAGTAGTAAATGGTTTAGAAAAGCAGCTGATCAGGATATTTCTGACGCCCAATATTATCTGGGGCACGCTTATGATGTTGGCGAAGGTATTACTCAAAATAGAGAATATGCTTTTATTTGGTATCTAAAAGCAGCTAAGAAAGGTCATGGCCTGGCCCAAATTAATTTAGGTGTGCTTTACGCTAATGGTTTAGGTGTTGAGCAGAATGTAGAACAGGCTTATTTATGGTTTCATGCCGCCTCAGCTCAAGGTTATAAAGCTGCTTTTGAAAATAAAGAAATTATTGAGAAAGCTCTGGAGCCTGAAGTGGTTAAGCAGTTGAAACAAAAAGGGCGTAGTTATTATCAGCAGTATGTTATGCCTTTCCAGCGGCATTCTTCGTCATATCCTAGGTTACGTTAAGGGTTCTGTTAAAAGCTACGTTAAATATTGCGGTATTGGTTATACGCAGGTCTGCATAAAATACTTTATACGTGGAATTAAGCTGCAAACTGCTCGACAAGTATGTCAAGTTCTGGTGCAGAGCTTATGACCTTTTCCAGTATTTCCTCGGCTTGCTCCTGATTAAACCCAAGACTGGACAGAATGCTTTCAGGTAATTCAGTTGATTCTGCATCGCCGATGTCATGACGCTTAAGTAGATGATCAGCAATCAAAGTTAGCTTGGCGTAGGCAGCATGTATGCCTCGGTAATGTTCATTGTGATGTTCTGCAACGGCTACCTGAATTTCGGTTTGAAGATTCCAGTTACGCATTAGCCATGAACCAATTTCCATATGGTCCGTACCTAAAACTTGGCGCTCTATATCAACTCTTGGAGTGTCAGGGTTAGATTCGATCGCTTGCTGTAGCTGTTTTGATTCTTTTTTAAATATATGGGCAACAAGCAGGATGCCAAAATTATGTAATAAACCACAGAGAAAACCAATACCAGGAAGTGGTTGATGTTGTGTTGGCATGATTTCAATTAGACGTTGAATCAGCGCGGCGCTGTAGATGCTATGTTGCCAAAAAGGATAAAGCCCCATGGGGCCGCTATCAGGAATGTTGAATGTTTTTCCCAGGGATAAACCCAGTGCAATATCAATAGTTGAGTTATAACCAAGAACCACCTTGATGGCGTACGATAAAGATGGAATTTCACCTCTATAACCATAAAAGGCGGATCGGGCATAACGCATTATTTGCGCAGCAATACTGGGATCTAATTCGATAATCTCAATTAAGTCGTGGATGTTACTATTGGGATCAGTATTCAGTCGAAGCAGGGATTGGGCAACATCCGGCATGGCCGGTAATTTTGTTGTAGACTCAATGCGTTGTCGCAGACTGCTTGCCAGAATGGGAGCATCTTTATTGTTATCGTTGCTCATTGGGTACGTCTCTATCAGTACATTTAAATGTCTCATTGAGTACACTTAAATGTTGTCTTGATTCACGCGTTGAAGAGAATTAACCAATAACGCTTGAATCGTATTCCGTGCTGATGTAATTCGCCAGGCTTATGTTGCCTGGGCGAGAGGCTAATGAAACGATAGCCTTACAGCACCCCCTAACCCCAGTCGGAAATCAACCGATAAACCGACATTATTTCTATCGGTCAATTGCCATGAAACTTGATGGTAAATGTGGTAAAAATTATCGGGTTTGTGACGAGTTTGGTAATAATTAACAAGATTAACATGGACAAAGCTTAATAAATGTTTTCACATCGAAACCTGTTGTTGTTTGTTATAACTCTGATAGTCACTATTGGTGTGGGCTGTGATAGTGAAACCAGTTCTTTGTCTGATATACAGGAAAGCGAGGGCGTACTGGTAACGGCCGGACCTTTTATCATGGGGAGTAATAAGGTTGATATTGATAATAAGAAAAAAGAATATGGCCTGGTTAAACCTTTGTACCTTGATGAGCATCCGCAACAACAGGTGACTTTACCAGCCTTTTATATCGATAAGTACGAAGTGACGAATATCGAGTACAAGCAGTTTATTGATAAGGCTCATTACAAAGAACCTTTTGAGTGGTCGCAAAATGGCTACAATTTAGAGATGACAAGATTAAAGCAGACTGATATTGAGAGCTTACAATGGATTGTTTCGGAATATTTCAAATTGGACCGTGATACGCGCCGTATGAGTAAACAGCAATTGCTTAGTATAATTTCGGAAGACTGGTTATTGAAAGATCAGTTACCGGTTACTGGTGTGAGCTGGCAGGATGCGAATACTTATTGCGGTTGGCGTGGCAAGAGATTACCAACAGAAATGGAATGGGAAAAGGCGGCTCGTGGCGATCAGGGGTTAGAGTTTCCTTGGGGTAATAACTGGGATACCGGCCAGACGAATGTTGGTGATGATGCTGATTGGGAGGGAGGTATTGCGCCGGTGGGTTCGTACCCACAAAATAAATCACCCTATGGTGTGTTTGATATGGCGGGTAATGTATGGGAGTGGGTGTCTGACTGGTATCAACCTTATACTGGAAGTAAACATCAATCAAAAGACTTTGGTGAAACTAACAAGGTCATACGTGGCGGTGGGGGAGGTGTGGGGCATTATTCCCTTTCGTTTTTTTTCCGTAGTGCTATGCGGGGTTATGCTTTGCCAAACTCAAAAAGTGGTGATGTGGGCTTTCGTTGTGCCTGGAATGCAAAAATTAACTAAATTGGTAAGTTGGTAGAGAGAAAATGAATGTTGTGCCCTGATTGGGAACACTGTCAGCTTTGATGTCGCTACCATGTAAATCAATAATACGTTTGACGATGGATAAGCCCAGGCCTGCATTTTGATTGCTTGTGGTACGAGGTTTTTCCAGGCGATAAAAACGATCAAAAATGTGTAAAATTTCTTCTTTTGGAATACCTTGCCCTGTGTCAGCAACCTTGACAACGATATTGTCTGAATCGCTCTGAAGCGAAATACTGATGCGACCACCTTCAGGTGTGTACCGCAGAGCATTATCAATAAGATTATCGAGCACTCGCTGAATAAGGCCTATATCACCATAAGCAAAAGGAAGATTTGAACCAAATTCAGCCACAATTTCTACGTTTCTTTTTTGTGCTTCCATCTTAAATTTCTGGACGACATCCTGTGCCAGCTCGGCCAATGAAAATGATTCGATGTTGATTAATGTTTCACTGGAATCCAGTTTTGCCAGCTCAAACAGTTCGCCGATCAACTGGTTAAGCCTCGCACTTTGGGATGTGGCTATTTCAAGATATTCACGACGCTCCTGGGATGATAGATCTTTGTCTTTTAGTAAAAGAGTCTCCAGATAACCATGTAGAGATGTTAGTGGTGTGCGTAAATCGTGGGAAACATTAGCTACCATTTCACGACGTTTGGCATCAGTTTGTTTTAATGTTTCAACTTGCTGGTCGATTCGGTCTGCCATTTTATTGAAACTGGCACCGAGCAGATCGATTTCATCTCTTTCCTTGCCACGTATTGGAAACCGTTCATCACTTTTTGTTTTCTTGTCGCCAAATCGGGACATGATCGTCGTGAGAAGACGCAAGCGTCGTGTTAATAGTGCAAAAGCGGATAAGCCAGTGATTAGAGCAAGAAACAGACTTAAGCCCAGGCCAGTGGTTGTGAAACGAAGAATGTAGCTACCCTTAATCATGTCGGTAATGCTGTCGTAGGCTTCACCCTCCAGGATGACGTAAAGATAGCCTGCCGGAGTATCAGAATTTATGCCGGGTATTGCTGCGGCTGAGAAGACTTTTTGGCGTGACAAGCCTCTTGGGTCATCTCCCATATGTGGATATTTTACGCTTCCGTCTATGAACTGTTGTATAGGCTGTAAAGAAACGCGTTGGCGTTTAACTCTTCCTTCAGGAGCGGTAAACGCTAATATTTTCCCGTCTGGATCAAGAAGATATAATTCTATACTTGGATTGACGACCATTAACCAATGGAAAAGAGAATTTAGTGCATTTTGGTTAACTTGTTGATTATTTAATAAAGATTCTTCTGCAACAATATGTTCAGCCAGGGTTGTGTTTAGTTTTTGTGTTAATTCCTGTTGATACATTTCGGCTGAATACATCACCATGCTATACACAATGTAGCCAATCAGGCACATTAGTGTAAAAAGAACAGCAGCAATACGACTGTAAAGGGTATGAAACATTACGCACTAACCTTCGTTTGTTCGAGACTGAGGTCTTCTGAAAATTTATAACCTACACCCCATACTGTTAGTACATAAATGGGGTTGGATGGGTCATCTTCAATTTTAGAACGCAACCGGTTAATGTGGGAATTAACTGTGTGTTCATAACCGTCGTGACAATATCCCCAAACACTGTCGAGAAGTTGAGTGCGAGTGAATACCTGCCCAGGGTGTTTGGCGAAATGCCATAAAAGGTCGAACTCACGGGCTGTTAAATCAATAGATTGTTTTCCAATGCTGGCGTTTCGTTTTGTGTGCTCCAGTATCAAGTTGCCTGCATGGATAGTATTTCCATCGGCTGACTGGTTTGTTTTGATGTCGACTCGCCGAAGAATAGCTTTGACGCGGGCGATCAGCTCCCTCACGCTAAAGGGCTTGGGAAGATAATCGTCAGCACCCAATTCCAGGCCGACGATTCGATCAAGTTCAGCACTTTTTGCTGTAAGCATCAGGATGGGGGTGTTGTTGGCGTGCCCTCGTAGTCGCCTGCAAATCTCTAAGCCATCTATGCCTGGCAACATGAGATCAAGCACGATTAAGTCGAATTGTTGATTCTGGGCAAGCTCCAGCCCCAGGTTACCTTCGCTTGCGATTTCAACCTCTGCTTCCAGGTCGCGGAGGTGCATTGCCACCAGGTTGGCGATATCTGCGTTGTCTTCAATAATTAGAAATCGTTTCATACAATTTTACTCATTTTGATACCTTTCAATAATAATTGAGAAAGTTCACAAAAAGATCACGCTGTGAAGGATGTTGGTGGCAGTATTAAGGGTAAGTGTTTGATTTCAGGTTATTTTGGCTCTTCCTGGTCAGGCCGCAGTGTTGTGATGAAGTAACCCTCAGCTATATCTGGGTCTACAATATTGTTTTCAGAGTCTTTCAGTGGGCTGTCGTTGTCATTCCAGCCGCGAAGGCCGGTTTTGAGTGAGCGAACATTGCTGAAGCCCATTTGTCGCATGGTAAAGGCTGCAAGTGCGCTACGATTACCTGAGCGGCATATGACGATGATGTTTTTTTCACGGCCACCGGCTAACTCAGGAACCGTTTCGTCGTATCCATAATCACAGGCTGATTCCAGGATCCCACGGGGTACATTGATTGCTTCTGGAAGGTGAGCTAGAAAAAATTCTTTAGGTTCATTGATGTCGACGAGAACAATATCCTGGTCTAATTTTAGTTCGTCCTCAAGGTCCCATGGAAATATCTCAGTAATGTGCGGCAGGCAATCTGAGACAAGGTCTTTATAGCTTTTCATGAGCATATCCAGATTAATTTAATCAGTGATTCCTGTTAGCGGGTGATATTAGTGAATCTTTTGCGACCCAGGCCAAGTTCTACTGCAATAACGGCAGCCTCAACTCGGGAGCGAACATTCAGCTTTCTTAGAACAGATTTTACGTGCAGCTTTACAGTTCCATCCGTTATACCTAACTCCCTTGCTATGACCTTATTGCTTTGACCGATAGCGAGATGTTCAAGAATTTCATGCTCTCGCGGGGTCAGCTCAGAGATGGGTGTTTTTTGCTCGGGTTCATCCGATTTCCCCTGCAGTGCGCGAGCAAGGGTTCCTGCTAATTGGGGTGCTACTACCGTTTCACCCGCAACAATTTTATGCAATGCAGCAACTAACTCATCCGGGTCCATATCTTTTAATAAATATCCCTGTGCCCCGTTGCGGAGTGATTCAACCAGATCATGTTCTTCATTGCTGGTGGTTAACATTGAAATAGGGATAGAAATGCCTGATTCACGGAGCTGCTTCAGGACTTCCAGCCCATTCATATCAGGCATACGCATATCCAGCAGGACGACATCAGGGTTAACCTCATTGATCAATTCAAGCCCTTCCTGGCCGGTGCTGGCAGCTCCTACAACCTGGATATCGCTTCGCTCAAGCAGGTTTTTTAAGCCAAGCCTGAATAACGTGTGATCGTCAATAAGTAATACTTTCATTGGATAAATAGTACCGTTTTTAAGGCTGCATGTCGGGCTATTGGTAAAACATTTCTGTGTGTGCATTAATATCATGTAAGTCGAGCTCGATCCGGGTGCCTTCTCCAGGGTCGCTTTCAATAGTTAGATTGGCGCCAATACGCTGGGCTCTTTCTTTCATTATTGTGAGGCCTACATGCTCTCCCGGTTTTGCCTCACTAAAATCTTGCCCCATACCCATGCCATCGTCTTCGATTAGAACATGGAAAGGCCTTTCTTCGGTGCAGCTCATTAATATACGCACATTATTGGCATCACTATGTTTGCGAATATTGGTAAGAGATTCCTGGATAATATGAAGCAAATGCACCTCGAGTATTGGCGGTAATTTTAGGTCAGGGCATTCGTTCTGGAAAAAGACCTGTATATTATTTTCAGATTTAAAACGATTGACGAGTTCTTCTGTGGCTGGGATAAGGCCACGCTCATCCATTTTTATACGAAAATGTGCGAGTAGCTCACGTAATTCAAAATTGGCATCATCCAGCCCGTTTTTTATTTGTTCTACTTCATCCTCTGCATCATTACTCGTTTTCTCGCCATCTTGTTTCAGGGTTTTTTGAAGTATACTGACGCGAAATTTAAGGCTTGCCAGAGTTTGGGCAAGAGAATCGTGAAGCTCATGAGCAAGCATGGCGCGTTCCTGCATAATAGAAACGCGTTTGGATTCCTCGTCCCACATCGATTTTTCAATGGCCATGCTAAGGTGCTGGCCGATATTAGTAAGAATATCCTTTATATCTTCTCGTTCAGTTAATCCCAGTTTTTCAACAAAAAGATTGTAGATTCCCAGTGTTTTATTTTGGTAGCTCAGC
>JAUWVK010000105.1 GCA_030617485.1 Gammaproteobacteria bacterium | reverse complement strand
TATGCAATTATTGCGCAATAAAGTTTCTGAAGAAGAAATTGCTGAAGTGGTTGCCAAGTGGACGGGCATTCCGGTCACTAAAATGCTGGAAGGTGAACGCGACAAACTTTTACAGATGGAAAATAATTTAAGTGAGCGTGTAGTTGGTCAGGATGAAGCAGTGAAAGTTGTTTCAAATGCCATTCGTCGCTCGCGGGCTGGTTTGTCCGATCCTAATCGGCCTAATGGTTCTTTCCTATTTCTAGGGCCTACCGGTGTGGGTAAAACTGAGTTGACTAAAAGCCTGGCGGAATTTTTGTTTGATACCGATGAAGCCATGGTACGCATTGATATGTCCGAGTTTATGGAGAAACATTCTGTTGCGCGGCTGATCGGCGCGCCTCCTGGTTACATCGGTTATGAAGAAGGCGGTTACTTAACCGAAGCTGTTCGTCGTAAACCTTACTCGGTTATTCTGCTGGACGAAGTTGAGAAGGCACACCCTGACGTCTTCAACATACTTTTGCAGGTACTGGATGATGGGCGATTAACTGATGGGCATGGTCGTACAGTAGATTTTCGTAATACCGTTATTGTGATGACGTCTAATCTAGGTTCTGAAGTCATTCAGCAGATGGCTGGTGAAGAAAATTACTCTGAGATGAAGTCTGCAGTTATGGAGATTGTTTCGGGTCATTTCCGTCCCGAGTTTATCAACCGTGTGGATGAAGTGGTGGTGTTCCATCCGCTGGGTCGCGAACAGATCCGTGTCATTACCAGTATTCAGGTTGAATACCTGCGGCAGCGTTTGCGTGATCGCGACATGGATCTGGAGCTTTCTGAGTCTGCGCTGGATCTTTTGGGTGATGCCGGGTTTGATCCTGTCTATGGTGCTCGACCGCTAAAGCGCGCCATCCAGAATGGCATTGAAAATCGACTGGCGCAGGAAATCCTTTCGGGGCATTTTCAACCGGGCGATATTATTGTGGTGGATAAGAATGGTGATGAATTGACGTTTAATAAGAAAGGAACGGTAAAAATTAGTGCTGCCTGAGTAGACTATAATTATGTTTACAGCGCGAGAATTAATGTGTAAATTATAACCATGCTAACTGTATGGTTACTTGACCGTCACAGTTGGTTATTCGAACGTTCGTATAGCAAAGAAGGAGTACATACTATGACTTTAATGACTGGATTACTTATTGTAGGTGTAGTGGCTGGCTTTATTGGTCTGGTGACCATTAAGGATGTATTGAAGCAAGCCTGATCGCCTAAAATATAATTTATTTTAAACCCGTGTGCGGTAATGCTGCTCACGGGTTTTTTTATGGTCAGGATGACCGGCAAAAAATTGCTCCTCGGTTCTGGCTTCCTGCTCCACTCTACCTCCTCCATCCCTGGAGTCGTACATTTTTTGCATTTCCGCCGTCCATGGCGGTCGTATGTCGCGAGACGACTCCAGGGATGGAGGAGGTAGAGCAACGCAGGACGATTCCATGGAGGGAATCGGTAGTGTCGAGTCTGGAACGGAGACCGAGCAGTTGCCGAGGACGCCCGTAGCGACGGGTCACATCCCCGAGCTAAAATCGGTAGGTGATGCCAGTAAGGTAAGAAGTGTCAGTTTTTTCGACAAGCTGGGGTGGTTGGCTGTCGTGAGATATATCGAGGGACAGAGTTAGATCAAGTTGGTCTGATAAGTTAACCGTTAATGTGGCTTGTTCAAGTAAGCGGTAGTCCTGAGCATCGGAGAACCTGGGTTGATAATAAAGAGTATTGGCAAATCGTACGGTATCATTGATCTGATAACGGAACAGGATATAGCTATTCCCTCGCCATAAAGTTTCGGTGCCATCGTCAGTTAGTCCAGTGCGTTTTTCCAGTTCTTCTACAGAATAAAAACCTCCCAAGCCTACAATAAAAGTTTTATTCAGATTTTCTTTGCCTAACTTGAACCGGGCTCCAGCGCCTAATAACCACCGTAATGATAATCGAGAGAACGTATTGGATTCTGCCTGGGTAAATACTTCCCAATCCGCGATACTTTTTGTTTTGTTGATGTGTCGTAAATGGATAAAGGATTTGTCAGTATTTTTTTGGCCAAAACTTTTACCATAATCATAACTTATTAACAGATAATCATTGGTTTGGTCATCGGTGATATGAAGGCCAGCATCAAACCTGGTTCGATTGTTTTCCGTGTTGCCGGTTGAGCCGCTGATGGAGAGATTAACCATGCCCCCAAAACCGGTTTTCTGTTTGTCGAAGTGTAGCGATTCAAGGTTGACGATGGCATTGGCGGGAAAACTTGAAATACAGCACAGCGCTAACAGAATGCGATACAGGTATTTTAGCAAAATAGTGGTCTCAGCTAAGAAATTGAGGGCATCATAATAGCAGAGTCGCTCGTTTTTGTAGCAGCAGAATGGTAACTGAGTGGAACGGATGTAGAGTATAAAGGAGTCGTTTAATGTTATCCGCGTTAGTGTGTGTTTGTTGGCATAGGTAAAATCTTCGCGCTCATGGGTTTTGGCTTATCTTTTTGTGGCCCCTGTTTAAGGGTAATGTTTACCAATTCATACTGATGTTCACTCAAACGGCCCACTGAATCCAGCATCATAGTGGAGATTGCAATGCAGGATGCCATGGGTGAATGCGCTAGCTTGCGAGCTTGATCAACCTGCCACTGCAAACCTTTCAGGCGCTGTTGTCTTTTGGCTGGTACCCCATTAAAGAAAGTTTCTATTTTCCTGAGTCGTTTAGCTTCAAATTCTTCAGGATCACTTTTGGCAAGGCCCGCCCATTCATCAAAATTTAGCAGGGAATTATTTCTGGTTTGTTTACCGTTATTCATTACCGCACACTCCACAACTTTTTTATCACATTTACTAACAGTATAGGCTGTAAGCTTGTTTTTAATCATCCAGCTTAGAAATGTTTGTGTCAAAGATCCTATATATCATTATGCGATAAAGCTGGATGCGTGAGTTGGCTTGTTACGCAAACAGAACGAACTATCTGTTTGTATTGAATGGAAAAACTGGTGAAGCCTGAGTTTTACCTTGTTAGTCCGCTTTGAATGGCCAGGAAAATAATGCTTAGCAAGGCACCTATAATGGGCACCCACAACGGGTAATGAACGGTTTCAGGGACGTGTGGCGTGCGAAGCTTGAGTCTAATTAATGAAAGATTAACGACGGCAAAAATAGTCAATGTGATGAAGCTGGTTATTTGCGCCAATGTAACTAGTGGTAACCAGAGCGCCAGTACAAGCACTGCAAAAGTTGTTAAGCCAGTAGAGATGAGCGGGGTTTGAGTGCGCGGATGAATTTTGGCAAGTGTACGGGGAGCCAGGCCGGTGTTACCCATGCCATAAAGAACGCGTGAAGCCATGATGATTTGAATCAGGGCACCATTAATGACCGCGATCAGACTGATCGCGCTAATGAATAATGTAGATTTGTTACCGCTGGCTTCCTTGCTATTTTCAACAATAAGAGCAAGCGGAGCATTGCTGGATGCGAGATCGTTGATTGGTAATGCAAGAACGGCAACCAGTGCAATCGCAAGATATAAAATTGTCGAAACAACCAATGCAATAATAATGGCCGTGGGCAGTGTGCGCGGCGCATCTTTAACTTCCTCGGCAACATTGACCATGTCTTCAAAACCGATAAAGGCGTAAAACGCCAGAAACGCACCAATGAAAATACCGTTCCAGGTTGAAGCCTCAAATGATGGAATCAATTCGGGTAAGCGTGCTGGCAGTTGGCTAAAATTATCGCCTGCAACGACTAACACATAGATCAGTCCGCCAATCTCAATAAGGGTGATAATGGTCGCCATCCAGACGGACTGGCTAATACCAACGGCTGCAATTAATCCTAACGATAACACCAGGCACGTAATGGCTAGCCAATCGGGGGTCTGAATAAAAATTCCCAGGTAACCGATAAAGCCGTTAGCGATAGTGGCTGATGATACCAGCCCAATGGCCACAACCGACCATCCGATAGTAGAAGACAGCCAGCGTTTACCAAATGCTTCCTGAATATAGACGGCCTCACCGGCACTGCGCGGCAAGCGGGAGCTAAGTTCCGCGTAACTGAAGGCCGTAAAACCCGCAATAAAAGCAGCAAGTAAAAAGGCGAGCGGTGAAAACATGCCGGCTTTGCTGGCGACAACACCGATGAGTACATAGATGCCGGCACCGATGATGGTGCCCAGACCGTAAAAGGTGATTAGGGGTAACGACAGCGAACGATTGAGGGTGGGTGTGTCGGTCATGTTGGCTGGTTATTGTTACCCGGTTTTTTCTAACTTGCTACGTCCCAACTTTTGTTGATTTAACTTTTTACATTCCAACTTCTTACGCTCTAAAACAGGTTTTAGATAATGTCCTGTATAAGAGTCGGCATGTTCCGCAATTTTCTCTGGCGTTCCTGTTGCTAAAATAGTGCCGCCATTTTCGCCACCTTCTGGTCCAAGGTCGATAACCCAGTCAGTTGTTTTAATAACGTCCAGGTTGTGTTCGATGATCACAATGGTATTACCATGGTCACGCAAGCGATGCAGTACCACGAGTAGCTGTTCAATATCGTGAAAATGAAGCCCGGTAGTAGGTTCGTCCAGTATGTATAAGGTGTTTCCTGTGTCACGTTTGGATAACTCGCGCGCCAGTTTCACACGTTGAGCTTCGCCGCCGGAAAGCGTGGTCGCATTTTGGCCCAGGCGGATATAGCTTAAGCCAACATCCATCAGGGTTTGAAGTTTTCGTGATACCGAAGGAATGGCATCAAAGAAAATGCGCGCATCTTCTACGGTTTGCTCAAGCACTTCGTAGATACTTAAACCTTTGTATTTTATTTCCAGTGTTTCGCGATTGTAGCGTTTGCCTTTACAAACATCGCAAGGCACATAAATGTCAGGCAGGAAGTGCATTTCAACTTTAATGACACCATCGCCACGACAGGCTTCGCATCGTCCACCCTTTACGTTGAAACTAAACCGACCGGGCGTATAGCCGCGCGAACGGGCTTCCTGTGTGCCCGCAAATATTTCGCGGATGGGCGTGAACAAGCCTGCGTAGGTGGCGGGATTAGAGCGTGGTGTGCGCCCGATAGGGCTTTGATCGATATCCACAACTTTGTCGAACTGTTCCAGACCATCTATGGAAGTACAAGGTGCAGCTGCTTCCGGATTGTTGTTAATGATTTGCGCAGCATTGCGAAACAGGGTGTCATTAATGAGTGTGGATTTACCCGAACCGGAAACACCGGTGATGGCTGTCATTAATCCTACGGGGATATCAACATCCACATTTTTAAGGTTGTTGCCATTGGCGCCACGAATGCTGATCTGATGTTTTGGATCGGGTGCGGTTCGCTGATCTGGGATGGCAATTGTTTTGCGACCAGAAAGATATTGGCCGGTAAGTGAAGCCTCCGAGTCCATGATTTCCTGGGGCGTTCCCTGAGCAACAATTTCGCCACCGTGCACGCCAGCGCCGGGACCTATGTCCAGTACATGATCGGCTGCGGCAATGGCTTCCTCATCGTGTTCCACTACGATCACGGTATTACCCATGTCGCGCAAATAAACGAGGGTGTTTAATAAACGTTGGTTGTCGCGTTGATGCAAGCCTATGCTGGGTTCATCAAGCACGTACATGACGCCCACCAGACCCGCGCCGATCTGGCTGGCCAGTCGAATACGCTGAGCTTC
>JAUWVK010000143.1 GCA_030617485.1 Gammaproteobacteria bacterium | reverse complement strand
GTATGCGTGATCACCAAATGCGGTTTTCACAGCCTGAGTTTCACCCAGGTCACCCGCTGGCGTTGAGGTACCATGGGCATTAATGTAATCCACGTCCTCGGCATTGATACCAGCATTCTTCAGGGCCATTTTCATACAACGTGCGGCGCCCTCGCCACCCTTGGATGGAGACGTCATATGATAAGCATCACCACTCATGCCAAAACCAGTCACTTCAGCATAAATATTCGCGCCTCGCGCTTTAGCAAATTCGTATTCTTCCAGCACGACAACACCAGCCCCGTCACTGAGGACAAAACCATCACGATCTTTATCCCATGGTCGACTCGCTGCTTCCGGATCATCATTACGAGTTGAAAGTGCACGCGCTGCTGCAAAGCCACCCAGACCTGTCTTGGACGTAGCCATTTCTGCTCCACCTGCCACCATGACATCGGCATCGCCATATTCAATCAGACGAGCCGCATCACCAATAGAATGTGTCGCTGTAGCACAGGCCGTGGTGATCGCGTAATTAGGGCCCTTCATACCAAAGATAATAGACAAGTTACCCGAAATCATATTAATAATGTTACTGGGAACAAAAAACGGTGAGATCTTGCGTGGCCCACCTTTGTGATATGCGTCATGACCTTTTTCAATGCCCGTGAGACCACCGATGCCAGAACCAATAGCAACACCGATACGTTCTGCATTTTCTTCCGTTACTTCCAGTCCAGAATCGCGTACCGCCTGTATTCCCGCAGCTAAGCCGTAGTGAATAAACAGGTCCATCTTTTTAGCATCTTTGGCAGAAATATAATCCGTGATATCAAAGTCACGTACAGAACCACCAAAACGCACAGAAAATTCACTTACATCGAAGTGTGTCAGCGGTGCAATGCCGCTTTTTCCTGCCAACACGTTGGCCCAAGAATCCGATACGTTTAAGCCCACAGGGGACACCATACCCAATCCAGTAATTACTACGCGTCTTTTGGTCATGACAAATAACCCTCAACTACAATCAACAGAATTCATTTATTTATATGAAAATTTAACAATTAATCTCTAACAAAAAGCCTCTAAAAAACAATATCTCTATAATTTTTCATTTTTTACACTCTTTGCTATTACGAAAATATTTGCCTATAAAAGTAAAAAAGGCCGCAACCACATTCGCGGTCTAGCGGCCTCACTTAACTGATTACCTTTAATTGTAAAAATATAGAATCTGATAACAGAATCTACTATAAAAAATCAGTCTTTAGCGTTAGCGTTTACATAATCCGTTGCTTGTTTTACAGTCGTAATTTTTTCAGCATCTTCATCAGGAATTTCAGTATCAAATTCCTCTTCTAATGCCATTACTAATTCTACGGTATCAAGCGAGTCAGCACCCAGGTCATCTACAAAAGATGAATCGCTGTTAACTTCCTCTTCTTTTACACCCAGTTGTTCAACAACGATTTTCTTTACTCGTGCCTCGATGTCACTCATTTTGGATCAATCCTCCCAGTTAATTCTGATGCAGCCATTAGCTACGTGGCGCGTATTTTAGTGAAAACAACGCGGGGTTACAAGCAATAATATACTTTAATTTTAAATATTATCTTATTGATTTTATTGGTTATTTAATTATCGGCAGAAACCAGACACATCTAAGCCATGTACATTCCGCCATTTACATGCAAAGTCTCACCCGAGATGTAGGCTGCGCCCGGAGACGCCAAAAATGCTACAGCAGATGCTATTTCCTCTGGGTTCCCCAAACGCTTAAGGGGTATCGCGGATAATAGTGCCTCTTTCTGAGCATCAGGCAACGCTTTTGTCATATCGGTATCAATAAATCCAGGTGCAACGGCGTTGACGGTGATTCCGCGAGCTCCCACTTCACGCGCCAGGGATTTTGTAAAGCCAATGAGTCCAGCTTTTGCAGCAGCATAATTAGTTTGGCCTGCATTTCCGGAGGCTCCTACAACAGAACTAATGCTGATAATTCTTCCTTTGCGTGCCTTGGTCATTGCTCGTAAACAGGCTTTTGACATCCGATAAACAGAAGTAAGGTTCGTATCAATAATATCGTTCCACTCATCTTCCTTCATGCGCATTAACAAATTGTCCCGAGTAATGCCGGCATTATTGATCAAAATGCCAGGCGCACCGAAGGCCTCGGTCATTTCTTTCATAACATGATCAACAGATTCCTGTTCAGTCACATTCAACTTCATACCCTGGCCATTAATTGTGTTTTCGGACAGATATTGACTAATAGCCTCCGCACCATTGTCAGAAGTCGCTGTCCCAACAACTGTTGCACCTTGCGCACCCAATGCAAGGGCAATTGTTTTTCCAATACCACGGCTTGCGCCTGTGACTAATACAATTTCACCCATTAAAGATTGATCATTGGACATTATCACCCCTCCGTCTGAACAGACTCTATCGCTTTCTTAAAATTATCAACATCGAGGGTTGATAACGCGGTCATTTGTTTATTAATTCGCTTATTTAAACCCACAAGTACTTTACCAGGCCCACACTCCACAATGTATTGTATATCTTGCTTCGCAAATGCATTGATAGTATCGACCCAGCGCACTGGACTGAATAACTGGCGCTTAAGCGCGTCACGAATCGCGTCAGGATCATTTTCCGGCAGCACATCGACGTTGTTATAAACAGGTATTATAGGCGAAATGATATCGATGCCTGCCAGCCGTTCTTTAAGTTGTTCTGCTGCGGGGTTCATCAAACTACAGTGTGATGGAACACTGACGGGTAATATTAGCGCACGTTTTGCTCCTGCTTCTTTTGCTAAATTAACTGCTCGCTCAACAGCAGCCACATTACCGGCAATCACAACCTGCCCTGGAGAGTTAAAATTCACCGCCGTAACAACTTCACCATCTGCTGCTCTTTCACAAACATCAATCACCTTGTCGTCATCCATACCAAGAATCGCTGCCATTGCACCCACTCCCGCTGGCACGGCTTCCTGCATGAAGCGCCCACGATCAGCCACCAATAATGCAGCGTCACTTAACGACAAACACCCTGCTGCAACCAAAGCGCTGTACTCACCAAGACTGTGTCCAGCCATAGCAACCGGCTTAGGTCCACCTTCATCCTGCCAAATTCGCCATACAGCAACACCACCCGCCAACATGGCGGGCTGGGTAATATGTGTTTTATTTAATTCTTCTTCAGGACCATCCTTAACCAGATTCCACAGATCGTAGCCCAAAATATCAGATGCTTCCTGGTAAGTTGTTTTAATTTGTGGATATGTTTCAGCCAACTCTGCCAACATGCTGACAGACTGAGAACCCTGACCTGGAAAAACCAGTGCAAATGTCATCGTTGTATATTTCCTGAATTATAATTTTGATTGCACTGCATGCGCTGCAGTTAAAATATTTTTAACAACGTAATACTTTTATAGATAGTACTTAATACCTTAAGAGAGCCGAGCCCCACGTAAACCCTCCCCCGAAAGCTTCCAGCAATAAAGTCTCACCCCGTTTAATACGACCATCCCGTACTGCCTCATTAAGAGCCAGCGGCACTGAAGCAGCGGATGTATTGCCATGCTCCTGCACGGTGACCACAACATGATCCATCGACATTTTTAGTTTTCTTGCCGTAGCATTGATAATTCGAATATTTGCCTGGTGTGGCACCAACCAGTCAATGTCGCTTTTTTGCATGTTGTTAGCGGCAAGTGTCTCATCAACAATTCGACCTAATGTGTTTACCGCCATTTTGAATACTTCATTTCCCTGCATGGTGATATGAACAGAACCATCGATATCATTTGTAAAGCCTTCCGAAATTCCACCGGTGGTAGACAGCAAATCTTTATACTTACCATCCGCGTGTAAATGTGTTGAAAGAATACCTGGCTCTTCACTGGCACTGAGCACCACTGCACCCGCACCATCGCCAAACAAAATACAGGTACCCCTATCCGTCCAGTCAATAATGCGCGACAAAGTCTCTGCACCAATAACCAAAGCGCAGCGGTGGCTTCCGCTACGAATAAATTTATCTGCCACGCCTAATGCATAAACAAAACCGGTACATACCGCTTGCAAATCAAATGCAGCGCACCCGCGGATACCAAGCCGCTCCTGCAATAAACAGGCCGTACTGGGAAACACTCGATCAGGGGTTGTCGTAGCAATAATAATGAGGTCTATATCTTCAGTACTAATGCCTGCCGCTTCAATTGCCTGGCGTGCGGCATGCTCAGCTAGATCGCAGGTGGTTTCATTTTCACCCGCTATATGACGTTTTTTAATGCCAGTCCGTTCAATAATCCACTGGTCCGATGTTTCCACCATTTTTTCGAGGTCGTGGTTAGATAACACCTTTTCAGGCAAATAACCTCCGGTACCAATAATTCGGGAATAATTCACACTGCCTGCCTTTCTGTAAGCGCAACCTCTAGATGTTTGCTGATTTTCTCCGGCACGTTCTTTTTCACTT
>JAUWVK010000095.1 GCA_030617485.1 Gammaproteobacteria bacterium | reverse complement strand
ATCCACAGAACCAAAGTTACCCTGCCCGTCCACCAACATATAACGCAGCGAGAAAGGTTGGGCCATGCGGACAATGGTGTCGTATACCGCGGTATCACCATGAGGATGGTATTTACCGATGACGTCACCGACAACGCGAGCGGATTTTTTGTATGGTTTGTTCCAGTCGTTGCCCAATACGCTCATGGCATAAAGCACACGGCGATGAACCGGTTTGAGGCCGTCACGTACGTCTGGCAGGGCGCGCCCGACGATGACGCTCATGGCATAGTCCAGATAGGACTGTTTCATTTCCTCTTCGATGTTAACCGGGAGGGTTTCTTTGGCAAATTCGACCATAAGGGATAATTGTCTCTACCACTCTCAACGCACCAAACGCGAAGAGTTAGCTTATTATTAGAATATGGGTGTAAATACGGGGCTAATCAGAGCCCCCTTAATCGTCGAATTATACCACACCGCGCACCCTACTACACCAACATAAAAACCGCTAAAAAGAGACTTGAGGGCCTCAGAAAGGAAAAAACAGGTTTTAATACAGCCGCTTTACGCCATGGCAGCCTTATATACTCAGCGGGAGAGAAAGAATGCAAAAAGACGAAAAAACAGAGCTTTTAACCTCGTTTTTACAAGCAAGCTGGGGCAATTATTAAGATCAGAACTAAGAGAATAACTAAAGGAATAACTAACGAAAAATAAAGAGAAAATCACCCCATGTCTTAAGCATAAGGTCTACTTACGTTTTAATGACCACCAGCTTATCCTGAGTCATATCTTCCATGGTGTAAGGGATGCCACCAGTACCCAACCCAGACGTACGACGCCCGGCAAAGGGCATCCAGTCGACTCGAAATGCCGTGTGATCGTTGACCATTACCGCTGCGGCATCCAGTGTTTTTACCGCCGCCATGGCAGCATTGATGTCCTGGGTAAATACTGCCGCCTGAAAGGCCACCGGCAAAGCATTAGCTAAATCAATAGCCTCCTGCACATGGTCGTAACCATAAACACACACCACCGGACCAAAAATCTCCTGGCTGGATACTTTGGTATCGTGAGGTGGGTCCACCAGAACAGTGGGCGCATAAACGTGATCATTAAAACGTACCCCTCCCACCACGCACTCCGCACCCGCTTCAATGGCTTCGTTAACCCACTGCTCGACTCGATCTACTTCCGATGGTCGAATCAAAGGTCCCACTTCCGTGCTCGCATCAGTGGGATCACCCACCACAAGCTCGCCCACCTGAGTACTTAATGCTTTGATAAATTCCGCCTTGATGGTGTTAGCAACAAACACCCGCTGCACCGACACGCACACCTGACCAGCATGGTAATACCCACCCTTAACCAGCGCCGGGATGGTGGTATTAAGATCGGCATCCGCCGCCACAATCACTGGCGCTGCACCGCCATGCTCCAGGGAACAGCGTGTTCCAGGAGCCAGTTGTCGGCGTAACTCCCAGCCCACCCGCGCCGAACCAATAAACGTCATAAAGGCAACGCGAGTATCTGTAACCAGTGCTTGCGCCGAATTTCGATCACATACACAAGCCTGACACCATGCTTTCGATACACCCGCCTCGTCCATCGCCTTGTGCAACATGGCGACTAAACGTAAACAGCTCAGTGGAGTGTGCGCTGCTGGCTTCACGATCACAGGACAACCCACCGCAACGGCAGGAATGACCTGATGCACAATTAAATTCAGCGGATGATTGAATGCACTTACCGCTACCACCACACCAATGGGTTCTTTGATGGTATAAGCCGAACGACCCACACCCGCGGCAGACAAATCCATGGGAATGTCTTCGCCCTCTAACTCACCAATTTCTTTGATCGCTATTGCAACACCAAGAATAGCCCGAGACACTTCGACCCGCGCATCAGCAAGGGGTTTACCACCCTCTCTTGCGATCAATAAAGCCAACGCCTCTTTTTGCGCCTGCATTAATGGTATTAACTTTCGTAAAACATCAATACGTTGGTGCGCGGGCAACCATGCATCATGATTCCGATACAAGGCTGAAGCTTGCGCTAACAAAACTTCCACACCGTTTTCACCCAACATGGGGATTTCTTCAATGGTAGCGCCATCGTAGGCTTGTACAACTGTTAGCATTTTACTCATTGAATCACTACCCGTATCAAATAAGACAAATTCTTTCTGCCAACTCATCAATAAGCACACGTTTATTTTCGGAATAATCTACCGGCACTTCCACCAGGTGTACCCCTCCTTCGGTAAAACAGCGCTCTAATAAAGGAATAAAATCTTCGGTCGCCTCAACACGATGTCCACTAGCGCCATAACTTTGCGCATATAAAACAAAATCAGGATTACCAAACTCCAGCCCCCAGTCAGGGAAATCATTAGCGGCCTGTTTCCATCGAATCATGCCATAACTGTCATCGCGCAATACTAGTACCACCAGGTTAAGTCCTAAACGCACAGACGTTTCCATCTCCTGGCTGTTCATCATAAAACCACCATCACCACATATCGCCATAACGCGACGTTCTGGATACAACATGGAAGCCATCATGGCTGAGGGCAGACCTGCTCCCATCGTGGCCAAGGCATTGTCGAGTAACACCGTATTAGGCAAAGGTGTTGGGTAATTACGTGCAAACCAAATTTTATAAATTCCGTTATCTAGTGCAATAATGCCATCATCAGGCATCACCTTGCGCACATCGGCCACCATTCGTTGAGGTATCATCGGATAACGTGGGTCATCTCCACCTTCCTTCATGTGCTCCTGTACTTTCTCACGCACACGCATAAAATAATCAAAGTCATGCGTTGGCACAGGCTCCAGGTTATTAGTGAGCCGCTCAAAGCTGGTCGCAATATCACCCACAAGTTCCAGCTGGGGGAAATACACATCATCCACTTCAGCCGATTTAAAATTGACGTGAATAACGTGCTTACCACCATGCTCCATAAAAAATGGCGGCTTCTCCACCACATCATGTCCCGCATTGATAACTAAATCGGCCTGATCAATTGCGCAGTGCAAGAAGTCTCCTGCCGACAAAGCAGCGGTACCTAAAAATAAAGGGTGATAACCGCCAATAACACCTTTACCCATTTGCGTGTTAAAAAATGGGATTCCTGTTTTATCAACAAAACTTTCTAACGCATCCACAATACGCTTGCGATTGGCACCTGCGCCTATAAGCAATAAGGGGTGCTTCGCTTTGCGAATCATATCGATAGCCATACTGACATCACGATCATTGACATTAGCTCGATAAGAAATATCAACTGCAAATAAATTTGCCGACTCAGCATGTTCGGCAGCAATATCTTCTGGCAACTCCAGATGCACGGCACCCGGACGTTCTTCTTCTGTAAGACGGAACGCTTCCCTCACCAAACTGGGAATAGCATTGACGTTGACGATTTGTTTCGCAAACTTGGTGATGGGTTGCATCATGCTGACCACATCAACAATTTGAAATCGTCCTTGTTTACTTTGTTTAATGGGTTTTTGCCCGGTAATCATCATCATCGGCATGGCGCCCAGTTGCGCGTATGCTGCAGCCGTAACCAGGTTGGTTGCTCCGGGCCCCAACGTGGCCAGACAAACGCCCGCCTTACCAGTAAAGCGCCCATAAGTGGCCGCCATAAAACCTGCAGCCTGTTCATGACGCGTAAGAATCAGCTTAATGCTCGATGTTCGCAGTGACTCAACAAAATCCAGATTTTCTTCGCCCGGTACCCCAAATATATATTCTACGCCCTCATTCTCCAACGCCTTAACGAATAGATCAGAGGCTTTAATATTTTTTAAACTGCCCATATTATTTTCTCATATTTTTATTTTTAATTTGTGGAAAATGACTCTACCGGTATTCAGCCTTCACTTCCTGTACCGGAAATAATTCATCCAGTGAAATCGATCTACCGTTTTCCTGCACAATACGACAATGAAAACGTTTCAAGCCACGCGGGTGAGGCACACCACAGGAATGTGCAATTAAACCTACACCGTAATGAATTTTATCTGCGAAGTTTTTAACACGCACAGATTTTTCGTTTGGATCCAGTCCATGCTGTAAATGTTTGTTGTGAGTCGTAATACCTGTGGGACAGATATTTTTATTGCACTTAAGCGCCTGAATACAGCCCAGGGAAAACATAAATCCTCGTGCAGAAGTAACAAAATCCGCACCGACACACAACGCCCACGCAACCCCCGCCGGAGTAATGAGTTTTCCTGAAGCAATCACCTTAATGCGATCACGCAAACCATACTGGGCAAGAATATCGACCACCATAGGTAGCGACTCTCGCACAGGCAAACCAACGTCATCCATTAACGGCATGGGTGCCGCGCCGGTACCACCATCACTACTATCAACGGTGATAAAATCTGGCGCGCTGTCAATGCCGTTAGATTTATCATGCTGAATTATTTTGCACATGTCTTCAAACCACCCATAGGCACCCATCACCAATTTGAAGCCCGTGGGTTTTCCCGTTACCTTTCGCACATTACTAACAAACTCGAGCAGCTCCCGGGTATTACCAATTTCAGGATGACGATTCGGCGAGATGGAATCCTGTCCTGGTGTGATGCCACGGATGCGAGCAATTTCTTTCGTGACTTTTGAGCCCGGCAAAATGCCACCCTTGCCCGGTTTAGCACCTTGACTTAATTTAATTTCAAACATTTTTACTTCAGGATGAGCGGCTATCTTTTGCAACTTATCTTCGTCTAACCGACCATCTTCAGTGCGCACCCCATATTTGGCCGTGCCCATTTGAAACACAATGTCGCAACCACCTTCCAGATGATAAGGAGACAAACCACCCTCACCCGTATTCATCCAGCAACCGGCCAGCCTGGCGCCTTTGGATAACGCACGCACGGCAGGTACAGAAATGGCGCCAAAACTCATGCCTGAAATATTAATTAGTGATTGAGCTTGATAAGGCTCACGGCATCCCTTTCCAATTAACACTGGTGGCGCAGCAGCCGCATCTTGTTCCAGCGTGGGGTACGGGCAGTTTACAAATAACGCAGTGCCGGAAACCGTAATATTTTTGGTGGAACCAAAAGCAACCGTATTATCGACACCCAGAGATGACTTATAGACCCACTCCCGTTCTGCGCGGTTAAATGGCATCTCTTCACGATCCATGGCAAAAAAGTACTGCCTGAAGAATTCGCCCAAACTACTGAATAAATAACGAAAGCGACCTATAACGGGGTAATTACGCCGAATGGCATCACGGGTTTGCGATATATCGACAAGGAACAAGATAAACAACACCAGCACAACCAGACCCACTGCAAAAACAAACAGGGTCGACATAAAATCCAACGTCTGGCTAGTAAAGTCTGTCAGCATCCAGGCCCCTCACTACGGCTTCAAAAAATTGTCTTCTTCTATATATACTTCTTCTATCTATAAAAGTTATATAGGTACAATGAAGCTTGAATACCTTTTCTGTTACAAAAAGGCTGTTACAAAAAGGCTGCTACGTATGGGTATCACGCATCATCGCAGCCATCTTGTCAGCATTGGGTGCCAGCACCACGCCCTTTTCAGTCACGATAGCATCAACCAGATCGGCGGGGGTTACATCAAAGGCAGGATTCCAGGCTTCAGCGCCCTCGGCGGCAATTCGCTCACCTGCAGATAAAAGCACTTCGTCCGGTGATCGCAGTTCAATGTGGATATCATCACCATGAGTAATATTCATATCAACAGTAGTGGTAGGAGCAACCACCATAAACTTCACCCCATGGTATTGCGCAAGCACAGCAAGATTTAAGGTGCCTATTTTATTGGCCACATCACCATTGGCAGCAATGCGATCTGACCCCACCACCACCCACTTCACCTTACCCAGTTTCATCAGGTAACCTGCAGCACCTTCGACCTGCAAAGTGACGGGGATATTTTCACGCACCAACTCCCAGGCCGTCAGTCGAGCACCCTGCATCCAGGGACGAGTTTCATCAGCATACACTCGCTCTATTTTCCCATCCCGATGGGCAGAACGAATGACTCCCAGAGCCGTACCGTAACCTCCAGTAGCCAAAGCGCCAGCATTACAATGGGTG
>JAUWVK010000057.1 GCA_030617485.1 Gammaproteobacteria bacterium | reverse complement strand
CGGTGGCATCCATTGAAAAAATCAGTCGACCCTTCTTGCCTGCGGTTATGGCTGCGGGAGTAGCGCGTACTTTAGCGAGAAAAGAGTTGATGTCTGCCGTGCTGGATTTGCTCGGTAGATGTTTTTTATTGTGGTCGTTGTCCATGCTGTATCTGTTTATTCGCCGACAGTTCTTACTAGTGAAGCTGCTAGCCTGGCACGGGTACGTGCATCTTCAATACTATTTCCATATGCCAGTGCTACACCCATGCGTCTGCGGGTAAAGGATTCCGGTTTACCAAACAGGCGTAGGTCGGTTTGTGGTAAGCGTAAGGCTTTATCCAGATTGGAAAAGGCGATGCCTTTTTTCTCCATGCCGCCATAAATGACTGCGCTGGCACCGGGTTCTCGTAGTGATGTGTCAACGGGTAAACCCAGTATGGCGCGCGCATGTAACTCAAATTCGTTTTGTGCCTGAGTGGCCATGGTGACCATGCCGGTATCGTGTGGCCTGGGGCTAACTTCACTAAACCAGACGTCATCACCTTTGATAAATAATTCCACACCAAATAAACCGCGGCCGCCAAGTTGTTCTGTCACGGCTCTGGCAATCTCACGTGAACGGTTTAGTGCTTTTTCACTCATGGGTTGGGGTTGCCAACTTTCGACGTAATCACCGTTTTTCTGGATATGCCCTATAGGTTCGCAGAAAACCGTTTGCACTTTGCCATCTTTATTCTCTTCGTAACTTAAGGCTCTTACGGTGAGCAGAGTGATTTCGTAATCGAAGTCGATCATTTCTTCGACAATGACGCGGTTGTGACTAACGCGTCCTCCACTCATTGCATAATCCCAGGCTTTTCTTACATCTTTTGGTTCGCGGATGGTAGATTGCCCTTTGCCCGATGATGACATCACCGGTTTAACGATGCAGGGGTAACCAACGCCGCCATCAATAGCAATTTGTAATTCATTGAGTGATTCTGCAAACGCGTAACGCGAAGTAGGAATTTCTAATTCCTCAGCAGCCAGGCGCCGGATGCCTTCACGGTTCATGGTGAGCTGCGTGGCACGTGCGGTAGGAATAACTTTCGCCAACCCCTCGGACTCGATCTCGGCCAGCATGTCAGTATCAATGGCTTCGATTTCTGGCACGATGAGGTGGGGTTGCTCCAGTTTAACCAGCGCTTTAAGTGCGTTGCCATCAGTCATGTTGATTGTGTGGGCGCGATGCGCGACCTGATGGCCCGGCGCATTCTCGTAACGATCAACGGCAATGACTTCAACGCCCAGTCGTTGCAAAGCAATAATGACTTCTTTGCCCAGTTCGCCGCTGCCCAACAACATGACTTTTGTTGCGCTGTTAGAAAGAGGTGTGCCTATTTTCATATTTTGCCTTAATGTGTCTCAGATGTTTTTTGCACCGACTGGTAAAATGCACCGATGGCGGAGGCGAGTTGTTCCGAGCGTTCTGGTTTGCGGAAGTCCTCTTTTATAAGCTGGCGCAATCCCGGTAAAAATAGTAAGTCGGCTATGATGCTATCAAAAGCCCGTTGACCGGCATCACACGACGCCAGGTTTTTGAGAAAACTAAATCGTAATGCAGAATCTTCCAGTGTTTCCCATGCGCGCCCGGCAATGGAGGCAAGCACTTCGACGTTGTGTCCGGATGGAGTTTCTAATACGGACTTAATGGTAGAGATAACTGTATCCCGATCAGCGCTGTGTGACAGCCCGCGAATGCCGGCGGTAATTTCCACAGCATTTTCGTTTTTCAGTGCCATTTTGATACGTTCGGCAATGGCCTGTGTGAGTGTTTTATCGAGCTCGTTGTTTTCAAGACAGCTGCACAAGGCTGCAAATGGGGTGGTCGGTATGTGTGGGATCGCCTGTGCTAATGTTTGTGCGTTACTTTTTCCATCAAGAGCGTTTTCATCCAGTCGCGCCACGACATCTGCGATACCCTGCAAACCAACAAAATTCCATTGCTCATAACCGGGTTTGCCGGCGAAGTAATCTCGGGCATGTGCGTAAAACTGGCTTGCTGGGTCTCCGGTTTGCTCCGAGATCTTTGCATGGAACACCGCCATGCGGTCTTCTTTTGGTGTGAAGCCGTGAGGGTTGTCATCCGGAATTTGTTGTTGGGGTTTTTTATCCAATGCTTTGTTTAATGTTTCATCTAACTGTTTAATGACATGACGTAAAAAATCATCGCGTGCGGCTTGTTGCAATAGTCCTTGTTCATCAAGCGGTAATTTGACGAACCAGATATTGTCGGGGTTGCCTGGGGCTGCCTTGCCGTTGGTCATGGTCTGGGGGTATTGAAACAGAATACCTAACCAGGCTGATTGCAAAAAGGGTTGCGGATAGGGTGCCTCGGCCGATTCAAAACGGCGCATAATATCGAGGGGGATTTCCACCACACGACGACCCATGTCGTAGAAATGCACCTGGGCACCACCCTGTTCCAGAAAATTGCATATAGTTAATGAGTTGTTCATTTGGCGATTTTAGCAAACGACGGCTTAACAAACGACCGCAGTAATCGCCTGAACTGATTGTCAGCCTACTATCTGTCGACTAACTGCTATCTATCTACCAGGCGGGAATAGTTTTTTGAGCGGTAGCCAAATTCACCCACCCAGGTATTTTTTCGATAATCGATTCTTAGCCAGTGAGGGATGTAGGCTTTGGTGTTGGTGATGGGAAAATCGGTGAGCGGTGGCTCATCGCCTTCATAGTCTTTACCGCAGACTTTTGTCATGACGGGGCGGAATCGAATTCGCATGCGGTCATTGAGCCGGGCTTCCAGCGAGGGTGTTTCATTTGCATTGACACTTGCGTCAGTAAAACGAACTTGTTTGCGAATCAGGCAGCTGAAATAAAGTTCCATTTCAACGGCTAATGGTTTTATGCGACGACTAAGGGCATTACGTGCATTTTCGCTGAGGGTGACATCAACAGATTTACCTAATAGTTCAATGCTGTGATTCAGTGTCATTTCCATAACGAGCATAATGGGTCACCTCATTGGTTAAGTTCTGTATGACTCATTGTAGTCACAAAATGTTATCTATGTCTTTAGACTTATTACCATTATTTTCGTTACAAGATGTGGCGTGGGAATTTTTGCATATTGAAAAGTGAATAACCCCTATTTCTGTTTTTCATATATTGATTAGAGGATTGTTAAATATTTTTTTAGATATGAAGTGTAAGCCATGCAGGACCTTGAGTTTTTATGGAGCTTAGAGCGAGCCAACGAATTATTTAACGTTGGTTGGCTTCACTAACACGCAAAGTACGCCCACAGAAATCGGTGCCATCCAGTTTTTTGATTGCGGCTAGCGCCCCATTGCCCTCCATTTCAACAAAACCGTAACCTCGAGGGCGACGCGTCTCACGGTCGGTCATGATTCGCACCGAATCAACCCGGCCAAATTGACTGAACAGGTCATTTAGAGCATCACGTCGTGCGCTGTAGGCGAGATTTCCAACATAGAGGCTGATGATTTCGCTGTTGGCCGCAGACCTGGAAGATGTTTTTTTTGTTTTGCTTCTGGCTTTTGAAGAAGGAGCAGCAAAAACACCGATTAAATGTCCGATTAGCAGACCAGTGATTAGTATGGTGATGTTGTTTGATATGCCCTGTGATTGCATCAGTGCGTAAGCCAGGCCAGCCAGCAGACTAGCGATAATTAGGCTACCAATGAATTGAAGGAAGGAGGGGGCTTTAAATATCATTATTTTTATTACTCATTCTTTTAATGGTTAAGAGATTGTTTGTGAGCTAGTGATCATGGTTCTACAAAAAACGCTGGAGCGCGTTTTATACCAGATGTGCCGCAAATTTTCGACTACCCGCAATGGGGAGCACAGTTCTGACTGAGGGTAACGAATTAATGGGGCCGCTGTGTTTTAGATGCGCCACGTTTCCCCACTACAACGGGTGAATCCAGCGTGGGGATAGCTGATTTGGAATCGATGTTGAGATCTGGCTTGATATTGTTGTCGTAGAGGCCATGGCGGAGGCGATTAAACATATCTAGTTGAAAATTAACAAACATGAGCCCAATGCCTGAGCTGCTTCGATGCCGAACCAGGCAGGGCACTTTCAGTGGTTGATTATTTTTATCGCCTTCCAGGGAAAACTCGACTGTTAAGAAAGTGTACAGCGGTGGAGACAGGGAAGTTTTGATGAAGACGCCTTCGTAAGAAAGATTGCTGGTGTTAGCATCCGCAATTTTTTTGCCTGACTGGTACAGCGATAAATTCAGGTTAATATTTTTCCTGGGGCTCCAGCGTGACTTCGTCGACTTGGAGTTGGTTTGTTGACCAGGCTCCTGATAGAGAATGCGATGAAAATGTCGGAAAGTGCCCGTACTAAAATGGAGGAACATGGCACCGACACCCTTGTCTGATCGGTGGCGCGCGATCGCAGGCAGGCGATAATGGATCGACTCTTTGTCGCCCGCAAGGTCAAACTCTACTTCTATATAAGTATTGGGGAATATTGTCTGTTCATTGCCGTGAATATTGTTATTGAAAAATACGCCCTCCAGGGAAATATCATTAATAACGCTGTCTGCTATGAACTGGCCGTTTCGATATACCTTAACGGGGAACTCTACCGGTCGGCGTTCGCTCCACCGGTGCTCATTGTTTTCTTCGGGGTTGCTAGTAATGCTAGTGCTCATCCAGTACTGCCTCATTATAACTGCTGTGCAACCCTAGGGTATTTTACGGAGAAGATAAAGTCCCCTGCATTCTAGATGATTTCAGAATTGTTGGCTCCACAAGACAAGTATTCAGAATGATTAAAATGGGAGGCTATTATTTTTGTATTGGTCTTTATGGTGTATAAAAATATTATAATTTTATGATTAGATTGATGGGGCTTATCTCAAAATAAGAATTGAATTCCGACCCAAAAAGGCAGATATTGTGCTCTGCTGTTTTGTGGTTGGTAGTTGCCGCCGGGGATAGTCCTAAGGCTAAACGGGGTAATTGCTACTCAGAGCGGAGTGAAATTTTTTAATTGTTAAAGGAGAGAGCATAGATGAGACTAACGCATAAACTGCTGCCAGCAGTATTAGCAGCTGCTTTTGTACCAGCGATGTTTGCTGCTACACCGGTAATGGCCGCAAAAGACTCAGGAGAAGGTCATGACTACCGTACCTTCCACACTAATGGCACCATTGATTACGGTAAAATTGGTGATTCATACACTTCTGATCTGGTTATGTATTTGGCCGGAAACCAGTTCATGGTGATGGAAGAGTTGATCAAAGACTTCCAGTCCAAAAACAAAGACATCAAAACGGTTTACGTGGAAACCATCCCGCCTGGCCAAATCCTCAAAAAGCAGATCCTCAAACAGGGTCAGATTAATGGTAAAGACACCAATCAAACTCCTGATCTGTTTGCCAGCGTAAAAATTGCCCACCTCAAAAAATTGAAGAAAAAAGGCAAAATGACCGAAGGCATGATTTACGTGCACAACAAACTGGAGCTGATGGTGGCCAAGGGTAACCCTAAGAAAATCATGGGCCCTAAAGACCTGGGTCGTGATGATCTGGTTCAGTCTCACCCTAACCCTAAAACTGAAGGTATTTTCAAGTTCTATGGTTCTGCAATGCTCAAAGACATGAAGTTGCACAAGAAGGTAACGGGCGGCAAAATTTGTAAGAGTTGTTGGGCTGTAAAAGACAAGACCTGGTTCACTTCACGTCATCATCGTGAAACACCACAGCGCATTGAAGATGGCACTGCTGACGTCGGTATCGTATGGACGACTGAAGTGAAAGAAGCCTTGCGCACCGGTCGTAACGTTGAAGGTGTGACTATTCCTGCACCGCTTAACAAACAAGCCGAAGTAGCTTATGCCATTGGCAAGCTGAGCAAGGGTAAAAACCAGAAGAACGCGGATCGCTTCCTGGCTTACCTGGGCACTGCTGCTGCACAGAATATCTATGCCAGCTACGGTTTCATTAAGGCTACTGCTGCAGAGTTGAAGGTTAAAAAGCTTTAATTAGTTTTTTGTTTCGAGCTTCGGTTCGAACAATCTTGTTGTAAAAGCCGGCTGGGGTAACCTGGCCGGCTTTTTTTATGGGTGATGCATTAAATAAGGCGGAAAAGTGATTTTTCCTGTACAATTTGCGCCCTTTCAATCCAGCACTAACTAGTAGGCAGCATTCTCGTGATCCAGAAACTCAGAAATATCGCCATCATCGCTCACGTCGATCATGGCAAGACCACTCTCGTCGATAAACTCCTGCAACAGTCAGGTACCGTTACCAGTCGTGGTGATATGGAAGAGCGGATGATGGACTCCAACGATATCGAGAAAGAACGTGGTATTACTATCCTGGCCAAAAATACGGCCATCGAATGGAACGGTTACCATATTAATATTGTGGACACCCCCGGCCATGCTGACTTTGGTGGTGAAGTGGAACGAGTGATGTCCATGGTGGATTCTGTACTGTTGTTGGTGGATGCCGCTGAAGGCCCTATGCCGCAAACCCGTTTTGTGACCCAGAAGGCATTGGCTCAGGGTCTTAATCCCATTGTAGTGGTGAACAAGATTGACCGTAATGGCGCGCGCCCGAATTGGGCGGTGGATCAAACCTTTGACCTGTTTGATCGCCTCGGTGCCACCGATGAGCAAATGGATTTCCCCATCATTTATTGCTCGGCCATCAATGGCTACGCTGGTCTGGAGTCAGACGTTAGTGATGGTGACATGACGCCCCTGTTCGAGACCATCGTTGAACACGTTAAGGCGCCTAATGTGGACGTGGATGGTCCCTTTCAGATGCAGGTTTCTGCTCTGGATTACAACAGCTATACCGGTGTGATCGGCATTGGTCGCGTTACTCGCGGCAAAGTTAAGGCTAACTCACCCGTGATCGTGGTAGATACAGAAGGCAAAGAGCGCCGCGGCCGTATGCTGCAAATTTTCGGCTTTCTGGGGCTGGATCGTATTGAAAAGGCTGAGGTGCAGGCGGGTGACATCATTGCCTTTACTGGCCTCGACCCACTGAATATTTCCGATACCATCTGTGACCCCAATAATGTCGAGGCCATGACGCCGCTGTCTGTGGACGAGCCCACCGTGAGCATGACCTTCGGTGTGAATAACTCTCCCTTTGCTGGTCAGGATGGTAAATACCTTACCTCTCGCCAGATTCGTGAGCGCCTGCAGCGTGAATTGCTACACAACGTCGCCCTGCGCGTGGAAGAAACCGAAGACCCGGACAAATTCAAGGTCTCCGGTCGTGGTGAACTGCACCTGTCCATCCTCATCGAGAATATGCGCCGCGAAGGTTACGAGATGGGCGTGTCACGCCCCGAGGTCATCATTCATACCCTGGAAGACGGCAGCAAAGAAGAGCCTTACGAGCAGGTCACCGTGGATGTGGAAATGGATCATCAGGGTGGTGTGATGGAGAAACTGGGTGAGCGTGGTGGCGATCTTAAAGATATGGTGCCAGATGGCCAGGGTCGGGTTCGTCTAGATTACATTATGCCGGCGCGAGGCTTGATTGGTTTCCGCACCGAGTTCCTTACCTCTACACAAGGTACTGGTCTCATCTATAGCGTGTTTGATCACTATGGTCCTCTGAAAGTTGGTGACTATGGTCAACGGCAGAATGGCGTGATGATATCCAATGGCAAAGGCAAGGCGCTGGGTTTCTCTCTGTGGAATCTACAGGAGCGCGGCAAGCTGTTTATTGGTGCCAACACCGAAGTTTATGAAGGCAGTGTCATCGGCATTCATGCGCGTGATAATGACCTGGTGGTGAACCCGCTCAAGGGCAAGCAGCTGACTAATGTGCGTGCGTCGGGTACGGATGAAAATATCCAGCTTACTCCTTGCATCAATTTGAGTCTGGAACAGGCGCTGGAATTTATCGATGATGATGAACTGGTGGAAGTGACTCCGACTGATATTCGTCTGCGTAAAAAAGTCCTCAGTGAAAGTGATCGCAAAAAGGCCAGTCGCGCCGCTAAATAAATCTTACTGAGAGGTGAGGGCAAAGAAATTTGCCCCCCTTGGTTGAGGCCGATAGTAATTAAGGGCCGGCTGCGTGCCCAGTACTGTCAGCGGGAATTTCGCTGTTGCGATTTCTTCCCGCTGGTGTATTGGATACGTGCCGACCCTGCACGTGGCCACGTTACCGTGGCCCTTTCCTTACACAAGATATGAGTAGTGCGTGTTGGAAAGTGTTGAGGGGTGTTTGGCTACATGCCGCCCATTCCTCCACCCATACCACCACCGCCGCCCATGCCGCCGCCCATACCACCGCCGCCGCCCATACCACCCATACCGCCCATTCCTCCACCCATAATCGTATCCTCTTTAAGTTAGCTAATTATAGAAAGGTGATACTCCTCTCCCGACATGAGCTGCTTGTGCATCTCTCATGTTTCCCGATCCAGTTGAACCGGGTCGAGATTGACCTTCCCGAGGCCAGGCATAATTGCTTGACCCTGTTATTATATTAGTAGTTGCTAATATTCTTGTCAAGCAGTAAAGCCTATCACTTTCAATACCTTACAGGTTTAATATATTACTTTATTACTCAGTTTTTGATGGGGGAGATGTGGGGTTGGCTGGTAGGTAAAAAAGGCAAACACCCACAGATGTTTGCCTTTCCATAAAGAGTGATAACGGTCTGTATGACTAAAGGGGTCGTTTGATGCTCACTGCACCGCGTAAATCACCTGTCTTGTAGCCTGTGGCCTGATCGTGCGGGTAACGTTCATTGAGCAAATTTTTCACATCAGGATTCATTTTGTCGGTATCACCATGACAGGCTAGGCACTGGCTCTTAACGCCGATCGCCTTCATGAAACGAAAATATTTTCCGTCATTTTCTTCAACCACTTCGGCAAAGGCCATTTTTTTAAAGGTCTCACCTTTGCTGGCTCGCTCAGAAAATTTAGCCAGCACCTTTTGCTCCCACATGTCAGGCATG
>JAUWVK010000045.1 GCA_030617485.1 Gammaproteobacteria bacterium | reverse complement strand
CTCATCGCTATAATACCATTTCCATTCTGTGCCATCTTTAAAAATGATATTTCTTTCGTCGCCACTATTGGTTATTACTCTTTCATTTACTATGGTAGTCATGTCATTTAGATAAGAAGTAGCAAAATAAAGGTTATCGTTTGCAATACCCGGATGTCCACTACCGCCATCAGGCTCGTACATTAAGGTAACCGTATTGTTGTCATCATGTAAAAAGGTATCCACCCCTGACCAACCAAAACTAAGACCTGGAACGCCTCCCAGCTGAGATAAATTGAGCGCATCTTCTCCTTCCGAAGCAGCTTTATTTTGTCCGCCTTCGGCAGTAGTAACATACATATGAAAAGCGCTACCATCAAAGACCCATCCAGAAGAATATACTTCATTGCCTGTTTGGGAGTAGGTTCCGTTCACTTTCCCATCGTTTGTCCAGGATATACCATCAGATGAGGTCGACAGGAAAATCTCTGCATCAACACCAACATTGCACTGGCAGTCTCCACCTCCACCAAATGGACATCCGCCAGCTCCAGCCGGTGATTCCATTTCTACACCAAAGTAACCATAAAACTTGTTTTTTGATGGAATATAGCGGACATATCCAGTACGTATGCCTTCTTCTTCAGATCCTACAGAAACAAAATCATGGGGCTTAAGTATCGGATTTCCTGAAAATTTCGTAAAATTTATGCCGTCAGAACTGGTAGCTAAACCCACTGATTGGTGATTACTGTCACCATCTGTATTCCAGCATCCATCAAAGCCAGCTAAATAATAGAGATAATATGTATCTCCTACCTTTTCTACACCAATAACTGCTATTTGGTTTTGATTTTCCCAGGCAATGCCTGGATTTGTTTGTAAGACGGTTCCTTTTTCTGTCCATCCATTTAGATTCTCAGGTATGTTGTCAAGGGCAAACACCATTTGAGAAAATAAAAAGGAAAAGAAAATAGATAGTTTTGCTAATTTATTAGTTAACATATATTAGATTTCCTTTTACCTTCTGCCACAGAATATGTCAGGTACCATTCTATCAATTAGGGATAACATCACATACTCCGGTAGAGAAGCCAGATGTGCCAGCAGCATTATAGGCTTTAAGGCGGAAACACAGAGCGTCACCTTTGCTTAGGCCCAAATTACTCCAGGCGTCATAGGTTACGGAAGGTGCTGCGACGTTAAACCCGCTGCTGTTGGCTGTCAGATTCGATATTTCCGTTGTGGCCGTGGCAAGTGTGGTCCCCGCATAGACGCGATAACCAATAATCGAATCACTGGTCGGGTTGGCATTCCAGTTGAATGTCACATTTACACCTGTTGCACAGGTGGCACAGATTACGGCCAAGTTTACTGTTGCTGTCGCCATGTCTCCATCTGCATCTGTGACACTATAAATGAACATGTCTGTGCCGGCAAAAGTCCCATTGGGGGTGTAGGTGATACTGTTATCTGCTTCTACGGTGGTTGTACCACCGGCTGGTGCTTGTACTATGCCGATGGTCAGTGGCGCATCATCGAGGCCGGTATCATTGGTTAGTACGGCAATATTGACGGCAGTTAGCTGATCAGTAGAAGCATTGTCGTCGTTAGCAAATGGAACTGCTATTCCACCGCCCATAACGGAACTCACGGCTACGTTTACTGTTGCAGTTGCCATGTCGCCATCAGCATCCGTAACGCTATATGTGAATGAGTCTGTACCAGCGAAAGATCCATTTGGTGTGTAGGTAACAGTGTTGTTTGTTTCTACGACTGTAGATCCACTGGAAGGAGCTTGTACTATATTAACGGTCAATGGTGAGTCATTGAGACCAGTATCATTGGTGAGTACGTTAATGTTGACGGCCGTTAACTGGTCAGTAGTAGCGCTATCATTGTTAGCGATGGGGGTAGCTACTCCGCCGCCTGTACCACCTCCACTAATTGTTCCGCCATCGACTATAACGACATACATACTGTTGCCGCTTTCATTCCCAGAGAGCGTGACAGTTCCGGCGTTAAATGTTTTTTTGTATAAGTATAATGTTCGATCAGTTGTTATGAGAGTTTCGCCCGTCCATTCCCATGTGCTTAGCCAGGAAGGTCTATTAATTTCGTCTTCAGCATGTCCTACATAAACATCTACTGATGAGTCTACTTCGAAATCCAGGAAAGAGCTGCCAGTAGAATTTTTATCATTATTTGCTGTTCGCAAGTACTGGACTCCAATATATGCAGCGGGGATGTTTGAGTATGTGTAGTCTCTATCAACATAAACTAGCTTGCTAACAGCTAATGTATCCCACTCATAATTGAAGGGTGAAGGGGTAGAACCTCCAGTACCTCCAGTACCTCCAGTACCACCAGTACTACCGTTATCAGTACCAACATCACTAGAAACTCCTCCACAGGCTGCTAACAGAACTATAATTCCAGCCAGCGTGATTTGGCGAAAAATATTTTGTCCGGATAAAAACTGAATGGATAAGGAATTGACTGGCATTGCGGTTTATTTTTTGTCCGATTGTAGATTGAGTTTATAAAATTCGTATGCAATGGAAGACGCACATTATGAACGTTTGGTTCCCTGCTGACGACTACATTTTACTTACAATAATCATCGTCGAGAGAGAGACATAACTTTGGGACTGAGGTCACAAAATGAGCAGGTGCTGTACCGTGGCTACAATGAATGGCTTCTAAAGTAAGGCCCATTTTAGATTGTACCTATCATAGAAACCGGTGGTTTAGTAGAATGCCTAAAAGGTCGCCTGGGCATGGCTATTTTATGGCAGAGGCTCGGTTATCAGTATGCCGAAATTAAAGATATGCCAAAGATTGCCGAGTAATTTCCTGGAGAATATAATTTGGGAGAGAGGCTCTGCAGTAATCAGATAGGGTACTATCTCTACAGGTCACTACTGGTATCATACCGGCCACACTAGAAGGCTGAATGCCTGATTCTGCTCCTGGGCAAATCTTCCGCTCCTTGGCTTCTTGAATGACAATGTTCTCAGTGCCAAGAATTGGCACTTTTAGGCGAGCTGGCAAGGTATTGTAGATGCTGGTGATTTAATTAAATGTTGGGAAATGCTTCATATGGATTTGTCTGTAATTGTACCGTTATACAATGAGGAGGATAGTGTTGGCCCCATGTACGAGGCCATCGTTAAGGCTGTTGCTCCACTTCAATTAGATTACGAGATTCTGTTTGTCGATGATGGCAGTGTCGATGGTTCATTTGCCAGGGCGCGTGACATAGCGAGTGAAGATTCTCACCTTCGGGTGGTCAAGTTTCGCAGGAATTATGGGCAAACTCCTGCTATGGCCGCTGGCATCGATAATGCCAGAGGACGAATTCTGGTGACTATGGATGGGGATTTACAGAATGACCCAAGTGATATTCCGAATTTGCTCGAAAAAATGGCTGAGGGCTACGATATTGTCGTGGGATGGCGACACAAGCGGCAAGATAAACTGATTACGCGCAAGATACCCTCAGTAATAGCCAATTGGTTAATCGGAAAGGTGACGGGAGTTCCGATCAAAGATAATGGTTGTTCCCTAAAAGCCTATCGGGCCGATGTGATTCAGAAAATCCCTCTGTACTCCGAGATGCACCGTTTTATCCCTGCGATGGCCTCGTTGGCGGGTACCAGGGTCGCTCAGATTAAAGTTAAGCATCATGCTCGTCAGTTTGGTGTTTCCAAGTATGGATTGTCACGAATTTATAAGGTATTGATGGATTTACTGACGATTAAAACCATCACATCTTTTGCTTCACGACCATTGTTGTGGTTCGCCATGCTGGCTTTGCCCGTTGCAGTAATTAGCTTGCTTGCACTGGGGATCAGCCTGTTTGATGTTGCATCCGCTTCCGCTTCATTTTCTCTGCCTGTTGCGGGAATAGGTCTCCTGTTTGGAACGCTTGCCTGTTTTCTTGTACTAGGTGGCGCACTAGGGGAGTTGATCTACAAGCTGGGTGATATCGATTTGGGCAAGCTTTCATTATTGACGACAAAAAGAATTCAGTCCGCTGGCAAAAGTGGTACAGAGAAAATAATAATCCCGCAAGGCGAAAATTGATGAGTAAAAAGATAATAGATGTATCCGTAATTATCCCGGTAAGCGAACGTTTTGATGATGTTCCCGAGCTTTATCAGGCTTACAAAAGTGGCATAGAGGCATCTGGTTTTAGTTACGAATTTGTCTATGTACTTGACGGCGAGTTTCCGGATGTTTTGGCAGAACTTCAATCTTTGCAGGAGAAAGGGGAACAAATCACGATCATTAAGCTTGCCAAGTGGTTTGGGGAGGCGACCGCTCTCACAGCAGGATTCGAGAATTCCACTGGTGAAGTTATATTGGCTTTGCCTGCGTACTATCAGATAGAAGCAACCGAGATACCTAGTGTGCTGAAGGCGTTGCAGGATAATGACATGGTTGTAGCACGGCGCTGGCCTAGAATAGATTCGAGTATTAATCAGGTACAGTCACGGGCATTCCATTGGGCGTTAACATTTACGGGCTGCTCGTTTCGGGATCTCGGTTGCGGTGTGCGGGCATTTAAGCGTCAGGTGATTGAAGAAGTGACGGTTTATGGTGATCAGCATCGCTTTTTACCCGTGTTGGCAGATCGTCGTGGTTTTAGCATCAGGGAACTTGATGTTGCGCAATCAGCTCAGGATAGCCATCGACGCATTTATCGACCAGGGGTATACCTACGGCGCCTGCTAGACATCCTTACGGTATTTTTCCTGGTGAAGTTTACTAAGAAGCCATTGCGATTTTTTGGACTAATAGGAAGCGCTACACTGACCATCGGTGGTATTACCCTGCTTGTTTTAGTCATTGAACGGCTGTTTTTTGGCGTGGATCTGGCTGATAGACCGGCCATGCTTCTGAGTTCATTGCTCGTGGTGTTGGGCGTTCAGATATTTGCTCTTGGCCTTATTGGTGAGCTCATAATATTCACGCATGCGAAGGACATGAAGGAATATACAATCGATGAGATTGTTAATTAATTTTTTTGGCATGTGTTGTATTTTTGTGTTTTCAGGGAGGTGACAGGGTTACTGTCGGGGCGCTGTTGTTGGAATCGCTTCAAGCTGAAAGTAAACCAAGGATTCCCCCATTGATTGCTACAAGTTTATGCTGCGCGAAGCAACGTTGTAACTAATGAACCCTGACTTTAGCCTGGCGTATCTATATGATAAAATGCGCGTTTTCGGATCAGGGTTAATATTTCATGCGTCAAATCATGCTCAAGGCCAAGTTACATCGAGTTACCGTCACTCATTCCGAGTTGGAATACGAGGGTTCTTGCGCAATAGACGGGAAATTACTCGATGTGTCTGGTATCCGGGAATACGAGCAAATAGAAATATATAACATCACCAATGGTGAGCGTTTTACCACCTATGCGATACGTGCTGAAGAAAATTCAGGTGTAATCTCTGTGAATGGTGCTGCTGCCCATAAAGCAGATCCCGGTGATATTGTCATAATATGCGCCTATGCAGCGTATGAACAACAAGAAATGTTGAGTTATAAACCAAAATTGGTTTATGTAAATGAACAAAACCGCATTACCCATACACGCAACACCATTCCCGTCCAGGTTGCGTAGGCCGCAATACATAGATTTCAGTAAACTACCGTCTTTGATGACGGTAAAATTCACCTGTTGGCTTTGTTTGATGATGGCTATCCTGTTCAGTACGACTGGATTGGCGGGGCTGCCAGAGACTTTGGCATCGGTCAAACCTGGGGTGGTAGCAATTGGGACGGTGCAAAAAACACGCAGTCCACCTAGCAAGTTTTTAGGCACAGGGTTTGTGGTGGGAGATGGGCATTATGTAGTAACCAATGCTCACGTTATCCCTATCCTGTTGACGGTGGAAAAAATGGAGCATTTGGCCATTTTTACCGGCCATGGCAAGCGGCCAAAAATGCGTAAAGCGAAGCGAGTGGCTTTGGACCCGGAACATGATTTGGTTCTGTTGAAAATTGAGGGAGATCCTTTGCCTTCCTTGAGTTTGGGCAATTCTGAGCGGGTGCGGGAAGGGCAATCCATAGCATTCACGGGTTTTCCCATAGGCACTGTTTTAGGCCTGTTTCCTGTCACGCATCGCGGCATAATTTCGGCAATCACGCCTATCGCCATTCCTTCTCAGTCGTCTCGCCAGTTAAACCCTAAGCTCATAAAACGATTAAGGGCGCCATACGATGTTTTTCAGCTGGATGCCACGGCCTATCCTGGGAATAGTGGTAGCCCGGTCTATGACCCTAAAACAGGGGACGTATTGGGTGTTTTGAACATGGTGTTCGTCAAAGAAACCAAAGAGTCAGTTCTTGAGAAACCCAGCGGTATCAGTTTTGCGATACCAGCAAAGTATATTCGCGAGTTATTGGACAATATCCCTCCGCAGTGAAAATAATGAGCCCGCGGACAGTTAAGGAGTGCTGAATTAGGAGTGTCGAGATTATTAACGTCTATGCATTCCGTCATTTTAATTCTACAGAGCGATTATAGTCAGTGATCCAGAGAACATATGACAATTTTCTGCCATACTTACAACAACTTAATGCATAAAGTACGGCTTGAAGCCATGGGAGATCTTTTATCCAGGGGTGGTTCTTTGCTAAATGTGGTTAAATAGTAGCCATAGATCAAATTTTCTGGTGTCGAATAACTTTACAGTACCATTCAGGCAGTGGCTGGGAAAATATATAACTCATTGAAACTTATATGAATAATTAGTATTTAGTGACTTGGTATGTATTGTGCATACGTTAAGTGTATAATTCAGAACACCTGGATGTGGTTCGCTAGGAATGTGTTCGGGTGAAACGGAGCGATGGGGTATTGATTACAATACATCGCTTATTTGTAGTTCAGTAATTAGTGAGGTGTGCTGTGTCAGACGTTGAAAATTCATCTAAAAATCAGAACGTTGAAATCGACGAGAGCGCGAAAAAACCGTTAAATCGTCGCCAGTTCCTGATTAAAGGGGCTACGTACTCGGTACCCGTTGTTATGACCGTGGCGGCTTCGCCTGTGTTGGCTAATCACTGCTCTGTGTCTGGCACTTTGTCAGGAAATCTTTCACGTCCTGGAACAGATGATCATATTTGTGTAGGACTGACCCCGGGTTATTGGGGGCAACACCCAAAAGAATGGAATTCCCTTGGGTTTTACGCTGGTGATTGTCAGTATGGGGACATGCGTGGAAGCCACTGTAAATATAATGCTTATAAAGATGATGGCACACCCTTCGACTCATCAATATTAGGTGGCAAGTTTGATGATGGCAGGTTTGGTACCGATACGATGATGCAGGTTATTCAAAAAGGTGGTAATGACGATATGTATCAGCTTGGTGCCCACGCCTGTGCTGCATTGCTGAATGCAACAAAGTTTGAAAGTGATCCTTACACCGATTTTGGATACACACCGGGGCAAATCATCGATATGTATAACTCCCGTTACAGGTTTGACCCTGAACAGCTCAAGCTTGATTTCCAGTTATTAAATGAAAGAAGCTTTGGTGAATAGGCCTTTTTAAGCTCTTCTTTTTATTGGCCGAGGTTATGATAACCTGTGGCTATGAATGCTTCCGATCGCCTGGTCTGGCGAACAATATCCGGTTTTGAAATCTTGTCCCGTGTTTGGGATGACCGTGCCGTTATTTATCATAGCGGTACTAATAGCACTCATCTGCTAGAAGCCAATGCGTATGATTTATTCATCAGCCTGAAGGAATCCCCGGCGACATCTACTGAGCTCGCCAAAAAAATTGCGGAATCGAATGAAATTGAGCTTGATGACGCCTTACAAAATTATGTGAACAAGGCTTTGTTCAGCCTGGAGAGTATTTCTCTGCTGGAAGCGGAGCGGGTGTGATTCTTTCCGATTTATCTACTTCTGAAATTTCAAATCGCCTTGCTGGCCAGGGTATTGGTTTTCGAGTTGGGCCGGTCTCGGTTCGCCTAAAATCAAAGATTCCCACCATAGGGGATGGCATACAAATTCTGTATGCTGATTATCCGTTGGTAAACGATGATGAGTTTATCGATTTCCATATAAAGATTGCCCGACCCAATACACTGCGTCGTTGGTATCATCCACAGGTTAATTTTTATCTGGATGATAAGGCACCGTTTAGACCCTTGCCATTATCACAGGCATTGCCGTTGTTTGAGTGGGGGCTTAACTGGTGTGTTGCCAGTTATTTGCACCGATACTTAATTTTGCATGCTGCGGTTATTGAGCGTAATGGCAAGACCTTGATTTTACCTGGCGAGCCTGGTGCTGGGAAAAGCACGCTGTGTGCCGCCCTGGTTAGCAAAGGCTGGCGTCTGCTTTCAGATGAGATGACCCTGATCTCAGTTGAAAACAATCGAATTATTTCAATTCCAAGACCGGTAAGCCTCAAAAATGAATCTATTAACATCATGGGTAATTATGCTCCGCAATTTACCATTGGCAGTGAATGTGAAGACACCACCAAAGGGACTGTTGCCCATGTCAAACCCCCTGAGGAAAGCGTGTTACGGGCCACTGAGTCGGCAATACCCGGGTGGGTGATTGCGCCACAATACAAAAGTGGTTCGGACACGGATTTACAGCCAGAATCTAAATCCATGATGTTTATGACGTTGGTAAAAAACTCCTTTAACTATCAGTTTCTCGGTAATAAAGGATTTTCCGCATTAGAAAAAGTCATTGATGATAGCGATTGTTATCGTTTGACTTATAGTGAACTGGATTCCGCATTAGAAATAATTAATTCTCTTAGCACGAATTAAATGCCAGAAAGATTCCTTATTAGATGAATGTACTAAATTGCCTATTGGTTCGAGTGCTACGTGATCCACATTCAGCTGTTTCCCTCAGCGAAGTCGAATGGGATCTGCTTGTTCGGCAAGCAAAACGCACTGAATTGATTTCAAGGCTGTGTGTTGTATTGGATGAGCAAGGTATTCTTCAGGACGTTCCGGAACATATAAAAAAACACCTGGTGTCGGCCCGTATCTTTTCCGAGTCCCATCAACGGGTCGCTTTGTGGGAAGCGGTATGCATACCAGAGGTAATAGCTGAAGTAGGTGTGCACACCATCTTTCTTAAGGGTGCGGCCTATGTCGTGGCAAAACTGGGTGCGGGTAATGGTCGGGTGTTTAGTGACATCGATATCCTTGTTCCCAAACAGGCGATCGACAGGGCAGAGCAGGTGCTCAAGGAAGATGGCTGGATGAACACCAAAATGGATGCGTATGATCAGAAATATTATCGTAAGTGGATGCATGAGATTCCACCATTGCGCCACATGGATCGCAAAACGGTGCTGGATGTACACCACGCAATAGTGCCGGAAACGGCGCCTATGAATCTGGACGTGACCAAACTGTTCGATGCCGCTGTGCCGGTAGCGGGGCATGATGATGTTTTTGTGTTGGCGCCAAATGATATGGTGATACACAGCGCAACCCATCTTTTTAGTGATGGTGAATTTAATCATAGTTTGCGTGATCTGGTTGATCTCGATATTTTGCTACGGGATTTTGGGACGGCACCTTCTTTTTATTCAGATCTCGTTAAGCGCGCCAATGAGCTGGATTTAGGTCGTCCACTGTTTTACGCGTTACGCTATACCAGCCGGGTGCTGAATACACCAGTACCAGCAGAATCACTCGAGGTAGCGGCAACGGCCAGCCCTGGTTTTTTGGGAATGTGGTTTATGGATAAACTGTTTATGAGTGCTCTGGCACCTGATCACAAGAGTTGCAATACGTGGTTTACTGGAACTGCTCGGTGGCTTTTATATATGAGGGCGCATCGCCTTAGAATGCCGTTTTACTTATTAATACCGCACTTGTTACGCAAATCTTTTAAGCGTGAAAAAATAGAACGAGATACTGCAAAAGCAAACTAGTTTAAACAATGAAAAGTGCTTACAATGAATGTGTGTGTTTTGTTAAAACATTACGGGAGGGGTTATGGAAAAGGGTTTGGATCTTATAGGCAATATTGTCGGAGCGGCAGGTGTTCTTGTTACTCTTGTGGCTGGTGTGTCCCGTTTATCGGGCAGCTATCATCTACTTGGATTTGAGTTGGTAACCTTGTTTACTGGCGGAATTGCACTGATGGTGATGGCTTGTTTGGTAAAGTTACATCAATTAACAACTAGTGCGTGATAAAAAACTCTTGAGCAACACTAATGAAAAGTAGCTGTTGTTGAGTATAGAGTTAAATAGTCCGTAAGGTTTTTGGTAGCTCCTTGTTTAACAAAAGACTGTCACTTTTGACGGTTTTGAGTTTTGCTGTGCAACCAAAAAATTCAAAGCTGTTTTATAAGTTAATCGTTGTCCCAGTAATTATTTTAATTGTTTTTATTTCTTTGATAAAAATTTAGTGTGTATATAACACAAATAATTATTGTTCCCGCTATTGCCCCATAAAAATGGGCATCGTAAATTATGTTGCCACCAATTATATGTTCCATCGCATTTTCTTTCGCATACAGTTGTTCCCATATGATTTTAGAAAAAATACCGACTAAAATAAAAGTGGAAGGCCAGGGTTCAGCGGAAAGATTCTTAAGTGCGCCAATTATTATGAGGCCATGAAGGACTCCAGATAGACCAACGTACCAGTCTACCCCGGGGCTAAAAATGAGTAAGCCAATGGAAATGCCTAATGCGATGAGAAAAATTGTAGCAAGTAAGTAAATTGGTTTAATTCTTTGGCCATATAGAAAAGCAATCAGCCAAAACCCGGCCAGGTTTAGAGAGAGGTGGGCCCAGCTTAGATGAACGAAATGCCCGCTAAGTAACCTCCACCACTCCCCAGAGCGCAATAAATCACGCTCGTAACGAAGAAAATCCGTGGCTACTTCATCCAAAATGCCGAAAATGATAACTAGAATAGTGACGAAAATTACCGCGAGAAGGGCAGGTTTGTCGATAGTAAAAAAATGGCTACGATCCATCATGTTAACGTTGGCGGCTATCAGTTAAGACAGTGGCTTTTTGATGTTATTTCTGTCCAAGGAGAGTCTTCTCCCAGTCCAATGAAGTTTTAACAATGAAGTCCAGATCATCACACTTCACGTCCCAGTCGAATTTCTCATGAATGCGATCCACCTTGGCGATGAGCTGAGGCGGATCACCTGCGCGCCGAGGCTCCTCGACAATGTTGAGCGGAGCGCCATTAACGCGCGCCACAGAGTCCAGCACCTCGCGTACGCTGTAGCCATGCCCATAGCCGCAATTTAGGGTAGTAGAATCACCACCCTTGCGCAGGTAGTCCAAAGCCGCCAGATGGGCGCCAGCGAGGTCTTCCACATGAATATAGTCACGGATGCCTGTACCGTCGGGGGTGGGGTAATCGGTGCCAAAAATGCATATTTTGTCGCGTTTACCTAGTGCGGCCTCGCAGGCTACTTTGATCAGCAGGGTCGCCTCTTTGGTGGATTGTCCA
>JAUWVK010000099.1 GCA_030617485.1 Gammaproteobacteria bacterium | reverse complement strand
TTCCTGTGGCTTAGCGTGTTAAATAGTTAAGCCGTTTGGATTAATAGGGAATTCACGTTTGCCCTCGTTTTTTACTAAACGCTTAGCAAGCAACTGAAGCTGTCCCCGCAACTGTATTCGGTTAGGCTGCAAAAAGTAGTGCATTACCAACAAACACTACTAAACCACTGAGTCACACTTCTTTCAAACAGATAGAAGCACGATTTGGGAAGGGATTTGCCGCCATTTGAGCCGATAGCCAGGAGACCTGCCGCCGATGCGTTGTCGTTCGTCTACCGGGGGGTGTTGATGGCGATCAGGAAAATTCTTTGTCCTGATCCTTCACTGTTTTCACCATTGTAGTCGGCGCGGAGCCATCCGTTTGACAGCGTTTTTTATTAACGTTTTTAACAACTCTGTCAAAATGGAAAACACCAATGAAAAAGCTTTTAATTCTTACCTGTTCAGCCCTCTCACTCTTAATCGTTTCAAATTCTGCGCTTGCGGAAGATAAAGAACCCCATTCTTTCATGAAGGCTGCGCCGGTGGTGGTAACTGCGACCCGTTTTGAAGCCAGCATTGATACCGCGCCTGTAAATATCACCGCCATTACTGCTGATGATATTGCCATGAGCAATGCCACAACATTATCGGATGTGCTCAAGACTCAGGCTGGCATCAGTGTGTCCAGTCTATTCGGTATCTCTGGCTCTAATGCCAAAATAGATATGGGTGGCTTCGGCGACAATAGCGGATCAAACACCCTGGTATTGCTCAACGGGCGTCGCCTCAATGATATAGATCTACAAGGTATCAACCTCGCTATTATTCCATTAGACAGTATCGCTCAAATTGAGATCGTACATGGCAGTAGCACGGTACTCTATGGTGACAACGCCGTAAGTGGTGTCATCAACATCGTCACTAAAAATGGTTACGATAGCGAACATAGCAGCATTAAACTACAGGTCGGTTCCTTCCAGACCCAGCGCCTATCAGCTGATATTCGCACCATTGTCAACAACACGGCATTATCACTTGCCTTTGATAGACTTATCTCCGATGGCTACCGCGACAACAACGATAACGATAATTTCAGCCTCATGGGTGAGCTAAGCCGAGAAGATTCCACCTGGACTTATGGCGCCCGCATCAACCTCAGTCGTGAACATGGTGGTTTACCTGGGGCTCTGGATGAACCCACAACAAAAATAACTCCTACCAGTGCAGCTAGCGCGGACCGCGCCAGGCAACGACGACATTCTATAGAAGGCTTCTTTGAAAGCGAACACACCAAAACAGAAATCACTGTGAGCAAGAAACATCAAGACTATGTATCCATTGATTATGGTCTGTACACCGCTGACACGGAACTCAGCACTTTGTCTCTAACGCCACGAGCGAATCAAACCTACGGCCGCCATGCTCTGGTGGGCGGGTTTGATTTCTATCGCAGCAACTTTGACGCATCAACTGTCTATATTGACCCATTTAGCCCTATTTTTAACTCCAATAACACACGCGACATTACACAAGATAGTTATGGCATATATCTTAACGATGCCATAACAATCACTGAAACCACTAAATTGAATCTCGGGTTTCGGCATCACATCATTGAAGTTGAGGCCAACGATATAGGAGGCAGCCTTAATAACAAACGCAAAGACAGCACCAATAGCTGGGATATTACCTTAAACCGTAAACACAGTTATGGCGCCCTTAACTACGTTCGTATTGCCAAAAGCTTCCGCAGCCCTGTTCTCGATGAGATGTGGAACTTTACCACCGGTGATTTTACTCTCATAAAACCGCAGACCGCTCTGCACTATGAAATTGGTACTCGACAAAAATTTAATAACGGCATGAAACTCACTGCCAATCTATTCCGCATGGATGTCACTGACGAAATCGCCTTCGACGGCAGCGCGAATACCAACCTCGATAAAACCCGTCATGAGGGCCTCAATTTCAATGTCAGTCATGCAGTAAGTTCGCAATTATCTGTCAATGCCGGTTATACATACCGTAAAGCCAACTTCGTTGCCGGCATCAATAAAAGCAAAGCCATCCCGCTAGTACCACGAGATAAGATAAGCTTGTCAGGCAGCTATAAAATAAGCGCAAATAGTCAATTAGGCCTCGATGCAACACACACAAGCAAACGTTACTTCGGCGATGATAATACCAATATAGGCAAACAGTTACCTGGCTACACTCAGATGAACATGAGTTACAGCAAACAGTTCAACGAATGGCGTGCAAAAATACTGATAAATAACCTGACTGATGTACATACTGCTGATGCGGGATACTATGTTGGGTGGTTAACGCCTCCATATTCCTATTACCCGCTACCTGAACGTGCCATCTATATCACCTTTGAGGGCGACATTTAAATTGCTGTCATGCAACTAAGCAAAATCAATGCACCAGCCATGTCGGGATTCAATATGCCGGCATGGCTGTGTATGTTTTTCGTCGGTTTTATTTTAACGTATATTTCATTTTTACCAGCGCATGCTGCTGCAATCAAAAGCAAACCAGTTAACAAAGTACTATCACTGGATCTTTGTACCGACTGGATGTTGGTGAAATATGCCGATCCATCACAGGTACTGGCCTTATCACCTCTGGTTCATCAGTATCCTGTTGACTGGATGACCAGACAGTGGCCCAGCCACGATGGTAGCCTGGAACAAATTCTCGAACTTAATCCGGATTTAGTCATCACCGGTGAATACAACGCCCTGATGTTACGACGTCGTTTACAGGAACTGGGGATACACGTTGAAATACTGGCCCTTCCAAAAAGCTTTTCCGAGGTAGACCACTACGAACAACGTTTACTCTCAATGATTGGCAAGCCTGTAATTGGTAACCCTGGTCTCGCAACAGAAAAAATACCTCAAGCCATGTCTAATCAACATGTAAAGCCGAAATTATTATTACTAGGCCCGAACGGCATAGGAACCGGGCGTGGCACTTTTGAAGATGATTTACTCCAACATACCGGCTGGGACAACTATCTCACCTCCAAGGGTTACAGCAATCTCGATCTGGAGCAGATCGTCACCAGCCCACCGGATGCCATACTATGGTCAACCCCAGACTCGGTAGCACTGGCTAACCTTTTTGCCAAACATCCGGTGCTTAAGCAGGTAATATCAAAAGACCGTTGGCTCAATACCGATGACTGGCGCTGGCATTGCCCGGGACCATGGAGCAGAGATTTGATCAAACAACTTCAGGCACAGTTAAAGGAACAATTATAAAAATGCCTGCTGAATTTAAACATTCCTCAGCTCCCCCGTTCACAACGCTTCTTGCTGTGCTTATTACTGCAGTTATATTAGTGGCGTGGATTTCACTCGGTTATGGATCAGCACCGGTATCCGTCATCGGTGGATTATCAGACTGGCTACAAAACATAAGCAGCCAGCAAGCACTCATCATTGGTGAAATTCGATTACCACGAACCTTGTTAGCGCTATGTGTCGGCGCCGCCCTCGGACTTAGTGGTGCCGCACTGCAAGGTTTACTGCGCAACCCCCTCGCCGATCCCAGTCTTGTCGGCGCGAGTCAGGGCGCAGCGCTTGGCGCAGCCACTGTATTTTATTTTGGGTTGTTCGCAGGGCTGGGAACGTTGGCAACAGCCGTGGCTGGGTTAATCGGTGCCGCCATTGCACTACTGCTAATGTTGGGTCTCGCCGGTGCAGGTCGTCCCTCTCTGGTGATTCTTGCCGGGTTGGCCATTTCCACACTGGCCGGTTCAGCACTGGCCGTGGTGCTTAACTTTGCACCCAACCCCTACGCCATGCAGGAACTGGTGTTCTGGTTGCTGGGTTCGGTTTCCAACCGTGGCATGGACAGTCTGTATATATTATTGCCCGCATTGATTATCGGCAGTGCGCTCATTTGGCAGCAACGTCGCTTACTCGCCGGCCTAAGCCTGGGTGATCAGGTGGCAGAAAGCATGGGGCTCTCTGTTGCCCGCGGTAGCCGGCTTATCGTGCTGGGCGCAGCATTCCTCGTCGGTTCATCAGTCTCCGTTGCAGGCAACATCGGCTTTGTCGGTCTTATGGTGCCTCATATCGTTCGGCCATGGGTAGGACACCGGCCGGACAAGCTGTTACTGCCATCCATGTTAATGGGTGCAATACTGGTCTGTGTGGCAGACATTATTGTTCGTTTGTTACCCGCGGGTCAGGAATTAAAACTGGGCGTCCTCACCTCGCTTATCGGCGCGCCACTGTTCATCTGGCTGGTGTGGAAGGAGCGCAAGCAATGGCTCTGATATCCGCACAACAGCTAACCGTCGAGTCACGCTTAAAGAATGCCAGCGTTGAATTGCACGCGGGTGAAGTACTTGGGCTAATCGGCCCCAACGGCGCGGGAAAATCCACGCTACTGAATGCGCTGACTGGCATTGTTGAAAGTGAAGGTGATATTCATATCAACGATAGTCCAGCAGATTCGTTTGATTCAAAACATCGAGCACAACTTGTTGGATTGTTACCTCAGGCAGTTAATAGCGCCTGGTCTATCAACGTCACCGATGTAGTTGAACTCGGCAGACTGCCCTGGGGTGATAACGATGCGACTGCCATTCAACAAGCTATCAAATCCGCTGGCATCCAGGAATTTTCTCAACGTAAAATAGATACACTCTCAGGTGGCGAACGCGCACGGGTTTGGCTGGCCAGAGTGTTGGCAGGTCAACCAAGAATCCTGTTGGCAGATGAACCCATCGCCAACCTGGATATTCATTATCAAATAGCCGTCATGGATGTATTAAAAACATACGCCAATGAAAAACATGGCGTCATTGTTGCTATTCATGATCTCAGTTTGGCCGCACGGTATTGCGATAGACTATGTCTAATGAATAAGGGTGAAATTGTTGCCATAGGCACACCAGAAGAAGTGTTGAAGCCAAAATTGCTAACTGATACCTTTGGAATTGCAGTTGATGTGAATCTGACCCACAATCCCCCTATTGTTTTTCCTTTATAGCTTTTTGTTTACCCGAAAATTAGGAACCCTGAAACACGTTGGCTATTATCTGGCAAAAAACATTACGTGGCACGCGCTACGAAATACGAAAGGCAGGCAATACCACCCGCCTGTACACAGACGGTGTCTTCCACAGCCAATATAATCCAGATCACCCTATCACCCGCTCAGTGTGGGATTTGCTGATGCTCCCTGCCTTCTTTTATGAACCTGACAATATTAAGCGAGTGTTAGTGCTGGGAGTCGGAGGCGGCTCTGTCATTCAGTTACTGCATAAACATGTTCAGCCAGATGAAATTGTTGGCATAGAACTCAACCCTGTTCATCTTACCGTTGCGAAACGTTTTTTTGGTATCAATAAAAGAATAGCGAAGCTATACGCCGCTGATGCCATCTCCTGGATGGAAAAATACAAAGGCCCACCCTTCGATATGATAATTGATGATCTCTTTGGCGAAATAGAGGGTGAAGGAGTCCGGCCAATCCCCCTGAATACGAAATGGCTTAACCTGTTAAACAAGCACACAACCAGAAAAGGTTTAATCGTCGCAAACACGGTGGACTCAAAAATGTTGAGAGAGTCCGCCTACTTCACCAGTAAACAGGTAGCAAATAAGTTCAAGGCTGCCTATAAACTAACAATCCCACAACTGGAAAACATCGTGGCCGTTTTTCTCAAACAACATTCCACCAGCAAACAATTGCGAGAAAATATCGGTCAGATATCAGGACTCAGCCACCGCAGCGGCCCGAATAAATTGAATGTACGTATAAGCGATATCACCGAAAAGTAACCGTGGTAATAAGCGGAATGACTCCACTCGCCCGTTTAATCAAAAGTCACTGTCTGTGACTCTATGGCAGCCCCTACCCCCGCCGCTACAATCTTTATTTTGTTCAACGGTGCCACTCTTTCCACCGTTATGGTCACTTTCACTGTCGAAGTCATTTTTATGACAGGCTGCGC
>JAUWVK010000102.1 GCA_030617485.1 Gammaproteobacteria bacterium | reverse complement strand
AACACCAAAGCAGGCTAAAAGTCTGATGTGGTATGTCGGTTGTATCGTTGCAACAGGCGTAGCGGGTATCGTTGCAATGCTTTTTCTCCTGGAAGTGGTTTTCGTCTGATGACCGGTCCATGTTGGAATTGCACCTGGGCTAGTTTCAAAGCCTATTTTAGAGCCCAATTTTTAAAGTTGGGTTGGTGCCTGAAATGGGTGCTGGGAACAGCGTGATTGTAAAGTACGGTTCTTAGGTTAGGTCTGAGGCTGGGGTTTAAGTACTATTAGCATTAATGCGGTGTTGTAATGTTTTTCATTACGGTTGTTCAACACGCACCAGCGTGTAGCCCATGTCTTCGTAGTTGTTAATCTCCGTCGGTCCAGCAGGTGATACGTCGACATAGTCTGGGAAATCATTGGCATCTTTGCCGTACCAGGAAGCATGTGTACCACATACATGCACAGGCACACCTTCAGCTACGAGTGATTGTACTGTTGTGTGAACCGCGGGCATTTCTTTTTGCTCAGACGTCATCAACCCGAATTGCTCTGAGCCGTGAGTGACAACGGCAAGGCCAATGTCAGGAAAACGTTTACGCAGTTGTTTGACGAATTTATTGATGGCTGGCATGGCCCACTCAAGCGCATCATCATCACCTTCCACCACTTCAAATACCACGCCAAAGGGTGCATCTTTTTCAGTAAGGATATTGTTGACATCATCCTGGGTTGTTGCCTGCGCAACACCAATCTGAAACAGTAAAAAGATAATTGATAAACTGATGCGAAGGTTCTTTAAATAATACATGCGTGTTTCCTGGTGTTTTGCCTGTTTAATGGGTAATACGGTTAGAACTTGGCTTTTATTGTCGGCTACGGTAGTTTGAGTCTCTGACACGGAATTTATTACACCTTTCATGCTCTATTTTACGGTACTTTTAACTTATTATGATTGAACACTTTAAACAGTTTTTTGACAAATATCTCGGTTCTGATGATGACAATGCTGATTCTTCGGAGCATCAGTTACATTTGGCAACAGCTGCGTTATTAATTGAAATGATGCGGGTCGATGATCATATAAAAGATGAAGAAATGTCAGCTCTGGCAGCAGGTATTCGTAAAACCTTTGGCCTGTCAGAGCAGGAAACCACAGAGCTGATACAACTTGCTGATGAGGAAGTGAACGATGCTGCCTGTTATCACGCGTTTACCTCACTTATTAATAAAGGTTTTTCCAGACAACAGAAAAATCGGGTAGTCGAAATGATGTGGGAAATTGCCTACGCTGATAATGAGCTGGAGATGTATGAGGAGCACTTAGTACGTAAGATTTCCGATTTATTGTACGTTAAGCACCCTGATTTTATTCGTGCCAAGCATCAGGTGTTGGAACGACTGGGTTTAAGTTAACCATTTCTTTGGTGTGCGTATGAGAAAAATATTTATTTTCTTCGTTTGCGCCATGACAAGTTGTAGTGCGTTGGCTGAAGTTTTTACTGGCACAGATGATCTTGCTCAAATGCCCTATTGGGAATTACGTGAAAAGGGTATGGCCTTTCGTTTGGTACAGCGGTTACCGGATCAGACGCGCGCATATTTTTCTGGGCGAGGGTTCAGTAAGGAAGATGCTGAATATGTTGCGGGTTATTGTGTTTTTCAAACGGTCTTTACCAATACTTCTTCTATAACTAGTCAGCATGTCATTCAGTATGATGCCAGTAAATGGCGGACGATCATGCGTGGTAGTAAGGAAAATAGAGAGCAATCGCTTGCATTATGTGAATACTGGAAACCTGTCTGGCAGCAACGCCAGGCTAAAAAACCGCAACGTATTGCGTTTAACTGGTCATTATTACCAACACGCCAGCAATACCAGTCGGCTGATTACAATTGGGGGATGACGATTTACAAACTTCCGCATGGGGCAGCGTTTGATCTCAAATTGTTTTGGATGTTGGATGGTGAAACGCAAAACGCAACTATCAAAAATTTGCAGTGCGCCAAAGACATTTATGTTCCACCTGTTGTTCAATGATTAAGGCAATGATTAAGCCGATGATTAGGTCTATGAATACCCTGGTAAATTGTAAAGTAAGGAATGTGAAAATTAACCCCAGTCAATTATTGATCGGATTTTTAATGCTGTTGCTTTGTCAGGTAGCGATGGCGGGCAAAGAGCCGTTGCATCCGGTGAAAGGTACTCCCGTTGCTGCGGCTTTTGATTTGCTGGATGTTGATGGTCAGCGACATACGTTAGCCATGTATCGGGGAAAAATTGTCATTATCAACTTTTGGGCAACCTGGTGCCCACCGTGTCGGTTTGAGTTGCCAGCCATGGAAAAAGTGTGGGAAAGGTTAAAAGATAAAGGTGTGGTTATCCTGGGTATTAATGTAGGAGAAGATGCGGACACTATTTTTACATTCACTGCAGATTATCCAGTCACCTTTCCTTTGTTGCTTGATAGTGATTCAAGCGTTATTCAGAAGTACCCGGTGATTGGCTTGCCAACAACCTTTGTGATTAATCCGCAAGGTAGACTTGTTTATAAAGCTATTGGTACTCGGGACTGGAATGAGGATGCATTGGTTAAACAGATTTTGGAGCTTAAGCGGTCAGTTGAATAACGAGCCCGCTCCCATCGAAAAATAGTAGTTTCTCCTCTAAATATCCTTATGAAATTTCGGTAGATGTGTGAAAATCACCCCCCGTATATTCGCATTCTGCAAATCGTAGAAAATGTAATGTTAAAGGTGCAATTAAAAGGCTATTAAATGGCGGAGCAGCAAACTAATTTGGCAGATTTATTCCGACAATTTCTGTCTGCAGAATCAGTATTGACTTCAGAAGAAGAGCGTCGCCCTTACGAGTGTGATGGTTTGTCTGTTTATCGCCGTTTGCCGTTATTGGTTGTGTTGCCGGAAACAGTTCAGCAGGTGCAGAAAATATTGCAAATTTGCACCGAGTATAAAGTGCCCGTAGTGGCTCGTGGTGCGGGCACGGGGCTTTCTGGCGGCGCGTTACCCATCGAAGATGGCGTGTTGCTGAGTCTCGCCAAGTTTAATCGCATTCTCGATATTGATTCTGATAACCGCACTGCTCGTGTGCAACCCGGCGTGCGTAATCTTGCCATTTCAGAAGCAGTGGATGAGCTTGGTTTGTATTATGCGCCAGACCCTTCATCCCAGATCGCCTGCACTATAGGTGGCAACGTGGCAGAAAATGCTGGCGGTGTTCATTGTCTGAAATATGGGCTGACTGTGCACAATATTAAAAAGCTGATTATTGCGACCATCGACGGTGAGTTATTAGAGATTGGCAGTGATGCTCTGGATTCCCCCGGTTATGATTTGCTGGCATTGATGACAGGCTCGGAAGGCATGTTGGGCATTATCGTGGAAGTGACTGTCAGGCTGTTATCTAAACCGGAGCGTGCTCAGGTCATATTGGCCGCGTTTGGCGATGTGGCCGAAGCCGGTGCGGCAGTGAGCAGTATTATTTCTGAAGGGATTATTCCGGCCGGACTGGAAATGATGGATAAGCTGGCTATTGAAGCCGCAGAAGATTTTGTGCATGCCGGTTACCCGCGTGATGCCGCCGCTATTTTACTTTGTGAGCTCGATGGCACCAACGAAGAAGTCTCTGAACAAATTCACATTGTTAGAGGATTGCTAAACCAGCATGGTGCCACTGAGGTACGCACGGCAAAAACAGAAGAGGAACGGTTAACGTTCTGGAAAGGCCGCAAGGCTGCGTTTCCTGCCATGGGTAGAAAAGCACCGGATTATTATTGTATGGATGGCACCATCCCGCGCCGCCACTTACCTGAAGTATTAACGGGTATTGGAAACCTATCCCGTGAGTATGATTTGCCTGTGGCGAATGTGTTTCATGCGGGTGATGGAAACCTGCATCCTCTGATTCTTTACGATGCCAACAAACCAGGCGAACTGGAACGTACCGAAGAAATGGGCGGGAAAATTCTGGAATTATGTATACAGCTGGGTGGCAGCATCACCGGAGAACATGGTGTGGGAATGGAAAAAATAAATCAGATGTGTGTGCAGTTTAGTTCAGCAGAGTTAACGCAAATGCATGCCATCAAAGCCGCTTTTGATCCGCATGGGTTGCTTAACCCTGGTAAGGCTGTGCCGACGCTGCATCGCTGCGCAGAATTTGGCGCGATGCATGTTCACAATGGCGAGCTGCCATTCCCTGAGCTGGATCGATTTTAAATATGAATGTTATTACGACTAACGTCGATTGCAGTAAGGAATTGGCTGAGCAGGTGCGCAGGGCATTTGATGAAGACGCGCCTCTTTGCATTACCGGTGGTGGTTCCAAGATTTCTGAAGGGAGACCGGTAGAGGGTAGGCCGCTGAGTGTGCTTGGGCATCACGGCATTATTGACCATGCGCCATCAGAGCTGGTGATTACTGCCCGCGCAGGAACGCCTCTGGGCGATATCGAGTCCCGACTTGCGGAAACGAATCAGATGTTAGCTTTTGAGCCGCCATATTTAGATAAACAGGTAGATGCGCATGAAAATGGAGCAGCGACCATCGGCGGTACCATCGCGTGCGGTTTGTCTGGTCCACGCCGACCCTATGCAGGTGCTGCGCGAGACGTTGTGTTGGGCGCGCGAATCATTAATGGTCGTGGAGAAGTCTTGAGCTTTGGTGGTCAGGTCATGAAAAATGTTGCGGGTTACGATGTGTCCCGTTTGATGGTGGGTGCACAGGGTACGCTGGGTATCTTGCTGGATGTGTCGCTTAAGGTGCTTCCAGTGCCGGAGTGTGAAAAAACATTATGTTTGGAAATGAGTGAAGAAGATGCCATACAGGCCATGAATCATTGGGCGGGCCAGCCGGTTCCTTTATCGGCAGCCTGTTTTCTGCCGCAAGAAACTAATCACCAAAAAAAAGGGCAACTGTATTTGCGTTTGTCAGGCGTTGAATCTGCGTTGAAGGCAGCAGCAGAAAAAATTGGTGGAGACGATGTAAGTCAAAGCCAGCAATTTTGGCTGGACTTGCGGGAGCGAAAGCTGGAATTTTTTAATCAGCCTGATTCATTGTGGCGTTTATCGCTTCCGCCTGCATCACCAGCTTTAAGTTTGCCTGGCTCCTGTTTAATAGACTGGGGTGGCGCGCAACGTTGGGTGAAAACACAGGCTTCTATTGAGGATGTTCAATTAACTGCAGCTAATCTCGGTGGGCACGCTACTTTGTATCATCCCCAGGGCGCACAATTTGCACCACTATCCTCAGGGTTGCATGCCTTGCATCGGCGTTTGAAAGAAACTTTCGATCCCAAAAATATTTTGAATCCTGGCCGGTTATATGAAGGGCTGTAGCTAAGAGAGGAATATGCAAACACAATTCCCCGCTTCGCTATTATCTACCGATGTTGGCCGTGAGGCCGATGCGATTTTGCGACGCTGTGTGCATTGCGGTTTTTGTAATGCCACCTGCCCTACGTATCAGTTAACAGGTGATGAGTTGGATGGCCCGCGCGGACGCATTTATTTAATTAAACGGCTGTTTGAAAACCAGGGGGAAACCCGGCAGGAAAGTCAGTCCGATGGAGTTGCCACGCTCACACATCTGGATCGCTGTTTAACCTGTCGTAGTTGTGAAACAACCTGCCCCTCGGGTGTGGAATACGGTCGATTGCTGGATCTTGGTCGCGAACAAATCGAACGGCAGGTTTCACGGCCCCGGCTTCAGCAGATAATTCGTTGGGCTTTGAGTGTTTTTTTATCTCGTCCTGATTTGCTTAAGCTGGGATTGATTGGAAGCAGCATGATCCGTGTGTTTTTGCCGACATCGTTGCGAAAGTTGTTACCGGTGCGGTCCTCATCAAAACCAAATGCTCCCTGGCCAGCAGTACGGCATGCCCGCCAGATGATTTTATTGCAGGG
>JAUWVK010000077.1 GCA_030617485.1 Gammaproteobacteria bacterium | reverse complement strand
CGGCGCGCCCGCCCTGATGACTTTCCAGGCCGATATGGATAATACCGCCGAGAAAAGTACCCACCGTTAATACCACGGTGGGCGCCTGAAATTTCAGCCCCATTTGGGTCAAAACACCGATAATTCGTCCATCTTCGACCAATAAATCGTCTACAGCCTGTTGAAAGATGGTGAGATTGGGCTGGTTTTCCAAAACAACTCTCACGGCCTGCTTATACAGAATACGGTCGGCCTGGGCTCGAGTGGCCCTTACCGCCGGACCCTTGCGGGCATTGAGACGACGAAACTGAATGCCACCCTTGTCCGCGGCTTTTGCCATCAAACCGCCGAGTGCATCTACCTCTTTTACCAGATGGCCCTTGCCAATACCGCCAATGGCTGGATTGCAGGACATCTGCCCCAGAGTTTCGATATTGTGGGTCAACAAAACCGTACGCGCACCGCAGCGTGCCGAGGCCAATGCGGCCTCAGTACCGGCGTGACCGCCGCCCACTACGATGACATCAAAACGATCCTGAAAAAACATGATTCCTCTATTTTTATCTCTCTGTCTTTTATAAGGCTGTTCTCATAAAAACCACTAAAAAAAGAGCCTGTTATTTTACCTAATTTTTGTCGCATTGGTGAGAAAGTATTCAATTGTTCTCGCCATTTATCGCCTAAACCAGATCACTACAAAACCCGATTCAGGATGAAACCCAGGAATGCCAGGACAGAGTCGTCTTAGCGCAGGACGCACAACAAATGATTAAAACATGTCGAACATGCAATTAACTCGCGCAACGAATGAAAGTAAGGCACTAAACAGGAGGTTTGAAGTGAATCGCGGTTGCAACAGATAGTTTTAGTTGCAACCGCGCGTGAGAAGGCGGTGCCTATAAGTTTTTAACGTATCGGGCTTTTTCCTCTTTGTGGTGCTGCTTTCGATGATGCTGAAATCGGTTATACATAAACCAAACTAGCGCCAGGGTAATAACCGCCTCGATTAACGCCCATTCGATTTTATATATATCGATCATCACCTGCCCCTGGGGCAGGGTATTCGCCAAATTGGGGATCATTGGAATCATTTGTAGTTTAGTAGCGGCCGTGTAGAAAAGGTCATTTGGTGTGGTTTGGGATGTCAGCTGAATCAGATTGGCGAGTAGAATTGCGATCGTGGCAAATGAAGCCGTCAACATAGCTAAAAACCATCGATTTCGCCTTTTTAACCGCTTGTCCTTTTTCATAGCTTTCCCCTTAATCTTATGACAACCGTTATGACAACCTGATATCTCCCATATGAGTGTAGACATAATGAAAGCAAAATCAATAGATTACAATAATAATCTAATAAATTAATACAACTAAATGGTCTAAATGAATTGACCGAGGCATCATCAGCAGCCAGGGTGGGATGAATTGAAAGCTTAGGTGCGACTCGGATTCCCTGTGAGAGCTTACAGTGCTGAAAAACTCGGCCGATAGGGTACTAGGCGCTATACCATTCACGATTAAATCGTCGGAATATTTATGATCACACCAGCAACAGCTATCAATAATCCTCTGAATGACGGCCTGAAGCAGGCTCTCGACCAGGTGGTGAGCCAGGCCAGTCTGGTTATCCTCGGCAAGAATCACGAAATCCGCCTTGCCATCGCCTGCTTACTGGCGCGCGGTCATTTGCTAATCGAGGATCAACCCGGGGTAGGTAAAACCACGCTAGCCCACGTGCTGGCACAAACGCTGGGGCTGCAATACAACCGAATTCAATTTACCAGTGATTTATTGCCCGCCGATATTCTCGGTGTTTCCATATTCAACAAAGAACAAGGTACATTTCATTTTCAACCGGGCCCTATTTTTGCTGAGTTGATTCTTGCTGATGAGGTTAATCGCGCCACACCCAAGGCACAAAGTGCTCTGCTGGAGGCCATGGAAGAAAAACAGGTCACCATTGAAGGCAAAACCCGCCCCTTGCCAGAACAATTTTTTGTCATTGCCACCCAGAACCCGACTTACCAAACCGGCACTTTTCCTCTACCAGAAAGCCAGCTAGACCGATTTTTGATGCGACTATCGCTGGGGTACCCTAATGCCAAAGCAGAGCGGGAATTATTGTCTGGAGGTGACCGGAGAGACATGCTCAAAACCCTGAAAACCTGCATTAATTCTCAACAACTTACCAAGCTTCAAGATGCCGTAACCGAAATTCATGTGTCCGATGCCTTGCTGGATTATGTACAGGCCTTGCTGGATTTTTCCCGCCAATCTCCGCAAATTGACACTGGCCTTTCTCCTCGCGCTGGCCTGGCCTTAATGCACTGCGCCAAAGCCTGGGCGTTAATGATGAACCGCGACCATGTATTGCCGGAAGACGTAAAAATTATTTTACCGCACGTAATTTCTCATCGTTTAAAACCTGTAGCTGATAGTGGTGAACAGGATCCTGCTGCACTGGTATCTCTGCTGGAATCTGTACCGATACCATGAGGTGACCAATGGCCCTCATACAGCATCTGAAAATTCCATTTTTCAACGACAAAATTCGTCACCGTTTTAGCCTAAAACGTTTTCTCGTAGGTGAAGGCCCCGAAACTGGTCCAATTTTATTAGTTCAGCGTCGCGTATATATACTACCGACTAAACGTGGAATATTTTTCTCTGTAACTGCGTTTGTTATGCTGATTGGAGCTCTCAACTACAACAACAGCCTGGGGTTTATCCTGGTTTTTTTACTGGCCAGTCTGGGCATTGTTGCGATACTTCATACTTACCGAAACCTGTTACACCTAAACATTGATGTTGGACACATAACCCCAGTATTTTGCGGGGAGGTTGTACGTGTGCCTGTTATTCTGGATAACAGTGATTATCCTAATCGGTATTCGGTGCGGCTAGATTTTTCTAAAGGGCATACTCTTTTCACAGATGTAGCCGCCAATAAGTGGATTCGGGTTGAGCCCACTCTAAACAGTTATGCACGTGGCAGGCATCAACTGGACCGTTTCACTATAAGTACAATTTTCCCTTTGGGTATGTTTAAAGCCTGGGCACATGCACAATTCAAGATGCAATACCTTGTGTACCCAAAACCTGATAAACAACACGATTTACCACGCGAGTCACTTTATCATTTTAATCTCACTGGCGACCGAGGGGATGGTTGTGATGATTTTGCGGGTTTACGTAACTATCAACATGGAGATTCTCTGCGCCATGTGCACTGGAAAACATTTGCGCGCGAACAGGGCCTGCACACTAAACAATTTGGCGGGGATAGAGCAGAGGAGCTTTGGCTGGATTGGGGTACGCTTAGTGATCTTGACACTGAAGCGCGCTTATCACGACTGACTCGTTGGATACTAGATGCCGATGCAATGCAATATAACTATGGCTTGCGTTTACCTAACCAACAAATACCTTTAAGTCATGGGCCTGATCATCGGCACCGCTGCCTTGAAGCATTAGCACTATACCCCGACGTCACTTCTATAAATAAGTCTAAATTTTTTGTTGGTACAAAAAAATGAATCGCGTTTTAAACAGGCTGAGACAACGCATCCAATCTGCCGACAAAACTAATTTATGGCTCTTATCTGGTTTATTGCTAGCATTTATTCCTCACCTGACGCACTTGCCTGTCACACTTGTTTTATTCAGCATTTTTTTATTGGGTTGGCGATTGTGTTACGAACTGCGCTTATTTCGCTTACCCGTCCGGTTAGTTCGTATGCTGCTGACGCTCTCCGCACTTATAATCACTTTTATGGCATTCCATACTCTATTTGGCCGTCAGGCAGGAGTTGGACTACTGGTTGTAATGCTTTGTCTTAAGCTATTGGAAATGAAAACTGACCGTGACACCGTGGTTGCTATTGGCCTGGGTTATTTTGTAGTTATTACAGTGTTTTTTTTCAATCAATCAATATTTATTGGTTTGTACATGTTAGTAGTGGTTGTCCTGTTAACGACTGCGCTTACGGCACATAGCCGAGAAGGTATTAAAACTCTACCGTCTAATAATCTTAAACTTGCCAGCACCATGTTGCTTCAAGCGGCTCCATTAATGCTTATACTCTTCGTTTTATTCCCTCGCATTCCAGGGCCTCTATGGAGTTTACCCAGTGATAGCTTTGGTGCAACAACAGGCCTTTCTAATAGCATGTCTCCAGGTAAAATTAATCAACTGTCCAACAATGATAGTGTTGCATTCAGAGTTCAATTCGATGGTGAAATACCACCGCCTCACCAACGTTACTGGCGTGGCCCAGTTTTCACTTATTTTGATGGGGAGGCCTGGTCAAATTCCAGTAAAATCGATTACAAAGAGTTTGGCTTAACAGCAGACAAAAGCATGAGCTATCGTGCGATAGGTAAACCTGTCAAATACGTGGTTACTCAAGAACCCAGCAATCAAAACTGGTTATTTACGCTGGAATTATTGTCAGCCCTACCACCGGATAGTGACCTTTCGCCAGACTATGAAGTCATTTCACGACAACCAGTCCAGCAGTTAACTCGATACAGTGTCGAATCTTATACGGAATACCGGCTAGACCCAGATATAACACCAAATTTAGCTCGTTATTTACAAATACCTGACGAGCCTACATTACGCATTCAGAATTTAATTGAAAAATGGCGTGACGAATCCACTAGTGGACATGAAGATATTATAAAAAGTGCATTACAACACTTTCGTGAACAACCTTTTTATTATACTCGTACTCCACCATTACTATTAAACAACCCTGTAGATGAATTTTTATTTGACAGCTTGAGGGGGTTTTGTGAACACTACGCTTCTTCATTTGTATATCTTATGCGTGCATCTGGAATCCCAGCTCGTGTGGTCACAGGTTATCAAGGTGGTGAAAAAAACCCCGTTAGTGATTATTTTATTATCCGCCAGTCAAATGCCCATGCCTGGGCTGAAGTATGGATAAAGAGAAAAGGATGGATACGTATTGACCCTACAACAATGATCCCACCATCAAGAGTCGAAAATTCTCAGGATCTACTGCGCATTGCACCAAGTGTTGCTGTAGCCGCACCTGGGTGGGCTATCGGTCTATGGAGAAATATGGGTTACAGCTGGGACAATCTTAATCATTTCTGGAATCAGTGGGTGCTTAATTACAATGTTAAACGTCAACAAGATTTTGTTGGTGGCATTATGTCATGGTTTGGATTTGGGGACGTAGACTGGCGCAGTATGGTGACTCTGCTATTTTCTGGTATGTTGTTCGTATTTTGCTTAATCGCCATACGCCTTCTTGGAAAAGGTTCCGAAAAAAGAGATGCGGCTGTAATAGCCTATCAGCAATTCTGCCGTAAAATGGAAAAACGCGGACTGGTACGTGACCCATCTGAGGATTTTACTGCTTTTTCTTATCGTGCTCGAGAAAGATTTCCGGAACTTGGGCCGCCCATAACCAAAATTACATCTCTGTATCAACGCCTGAGATATGCACCTCATCCACCTGCTGATAGCTTAAAGCGCTTAAAGTTTGCAGTACGCCAAATATAGTTTTGAAAACAGCTGATTTCCTCAGTGCTTACAAACGTGTATCATCGCCGCATGGCACTAAACCCAAAATTATTGCGCTACACATCAAACGCCGTACTGATTTGTAGTCTATTACTGTTAAATGCCTGCTCGACGACCCCGATTGAAAAATCCAGTGCCGAAAAAAGCTCCATACTGGAGGCCCAGGAAAAACGTTTCCAGATAGGGAAAGAACTTTATCTCGGCAAACAATATGGCCCTGCAGCAAACGTTTTATTACCGCTAGCTCAACAGGGCCATCTCAATGCGCAATACACGGTGGGTTACATGTACCACCATGGCCAGGGGTTGCCCCGAAATGAAAAAGAATCAACACGTTGGATTACGCTTGCAGCCGCACGGGGCCATATAAAAGCAAAAGAAGCATTGACTCGTATTAATGCGCTGCACGATCAACTAAACCCGCTTCCCTGATTTTAATCTTTCGTTAACAACTCTTCCTCAAGCCTCTTTATTTAAAAGAGTGCGATCAGGTCGTCGAGAAAACGCTGGCCTTTCTCTGTTGGATTAATTGTCTCTGTAGTCCACTGAATAAGTTGCTTCACTTCCGCCTCCCTCAATGCCTGTTCCACCAGAGTAATGGGCTGTCCTGTATGCGTCGTAAATAATGATGATTCAAACCCATTAACCAGTCTCAAAGCATTCATCATAAATTCCAGGCCTACCTCATTACGCGTTACAACTTTCTCGCTCTGAATATTTTCTGGTGTCCCTGCGCTCTCCATGTATTCCCTGGGATGACGTTTTTTACTCAGTCGAGTGATGTTTTGTTGTGACGCATCGGTAATCTTGCCATGGGCGCCCGCACCTATTCCCAGATAATCACCAAATAACCAGTAATTCTTATTGTGAGCACATTGAAATTTGTCTTTTGCATAGGCTGAAACTTCATATTGTCTATAGCCAGCTTTCGCTAACAATTCCTGTCCTTCACTTTGTTTTTGCCATGCCAAATCATCATTAGGCAATTTTGGTGGCTGTGCATAAAATAAAGTATTCGGCTCCAGTGTAAGCTGGTAATAAGATATATGCGTTGGCTCAAGATCAATTGCTGTCGCGATATCTTCATGCGCCTGAGAAAGTGTTTGCCCAGGTAAAGCAAACATCAAATCAAGATTAAAGTTATCGAATCCAGCCGCATGCGCTATTTCCGCCGCACGAATGGCTTCACGCCTATCATGAATGCGTCCAAGTGCCTGTAAGCAGTCGTTGTTAAAACTTTGCACGCCAATAGAAAGTCGATTGATGCCAGCATCGCGATACTCATTGAATCGTTGCTGTTCTACTGTGCCGGGGTTGGCTTCCAAAGTAATTTCCGCATTTACATTAATATTAAGGCGAGCCCGTAATTCCGATATTAGGCGGTCTATCGCTTCCGCTGAAAAAAGACTGGGCGTACCACCACCAAAAAAAATGCTGGTAACACTTCGCCCCCACACTCTGGGTAAATCCTGTTCAAGATCACGAATCAGGGCCTCTACATACTCAAACTCCGGTAATTTTTCCAGCTGTGCATCAGGCAAGGCGTGAGAATTAAAATCGCAATAAGGACATTTACGCACACACCACGGCATGTGCACATATAAAGAAAGAGGCGGTAAGGTGGTAAATTGAAACACATGGTATTGTATCGTGATGATGGCATCACGAGCGAATTCAAATCATGACCGGCTCCTGGTTGAGGCTCTTACCAC
>JAUWVK010000056.1 GCA_030617485.1 Gammaproteobacteria bacterium | reverse complement strand
CGACGAAAGGTGTGTTCATGATTTTATAACCTCGAAAAATACTGTTCTGTTTCTTGTTTCGCTAAATTGTTTCTATACTTGTTCTCGGGCGACGGCGCGATACCCAATATCGGTGCGATAATACACTTTTTCCCAGCTGATTTGTTTCGTCAGTTCATAGGCACGAGTTTGTGCTTCGCTGACCGTATCACCTAAACCCACGGCGCAGAGTACGCGCCCACCGACAGTGACCACCTGGCCGTCTTTTTCGGCTGTGCGAGCGTGAAATACTTTGCTGTCTAAAGAAGAATCTTGTGTCTTAGTTATTTCCAGACCTGTTTCCGGCAGGCCCGAAATCACATCGCCTTTTGGATAACTGGCTGGATAACCACCCGCAGCCAGAACAACACCCAATGCAGCTCGTGGATCCCACTCGGCAGTAGCTTCATCCAGTTTGCCGTCCAGGGCGGCATTGCACAGCTCGACCAGGTCGGAGCGTAAGCGCATCAAAATGGGCTGAGTTTCAGGGTCGCCGATGCGGCAATTGTATTCGATCACTTTGGGAGTGCCATCGTTGGCAATCATTAAACCTGCGTAAAGAAAGCCGGTGTATGGGTTACCTTCATCGGCCATACCTTTGACAGTCGGTTCGATGACTTCCTTCATGATGCGATCGTGAATCTCAGGGGTAACCACGGGAGCAGGGGAGTAGGCGCCCATGCCGCCGGTGTTGGGTCCGGTATCCCCTTCGCCGACACGTTTGTGATCCTGGGAAGTGGCCATGGGTAGAATATTTTTGCCGTCCACCATGCAAATAAAGCTGGCTTCTTCGCCTTCAAGAAACTCCTCGATGACCACGCGGTGACCGGCTTCACCAAAAGCATTGCCTGCAAGCATATCGCGCACGGCGGCTTCGGCTTCGTCCATTGTCATCGCCACAATCACGCCTTTACCGGCGGCCAGACCATCCGCTTTTATGACGATGGGAGCGCCGTGTTGTTTAAGGTAGGCCAGCGCCTCGTCGAGATCGGTGAAGTTGCCGTAGTCGGCAGAAGGGATGTTGTGTCTTGCCAGAAAATCCTTGGTAAACGCCTTGGAGCCTTCCAGTTGTGCTGCACCCTGAGTGGGGCCAAAACAGCGTAGCCCGGCTGTTTGGAAGGCATCAACGATACCCATCACCAGTGGTACTTCCGGGCCAACGATAGTTAGGCCGATAGTATTTTGTTGTACGAATTGAATCAGGCCATCAATGTCTTCGACGCCGATATTGATATTTTCCAGCTTGGCTTCGCTGGCAGTGCCGGCGTTACCCGGAGCCACAAAGACCTTTTCTACCGTGGCTGACTGAGCAGCTTTCCATGCCAGGGCATGTTCACGTCCGCCACTGCCGATAACCAATACTTTCATAAAGCTTTGTCCTGTATTTCTGAAATAATATCTAGAAAAGAAAGCGGCGAATTGTACCAAACATGCGGGAATCAGGGCGCATCTTCATCGCATTTTTTGCAGATCAGCTGAATTCCAATGTGGCTGGCGCGTCCCTCTTTGGTAATAACCCAGGGCCGTACCTGCCAGGGAGGCTGGTGACGAACATGCTGAGTATGACCACACTCGAGGTCGGCCACCCAGTCTTCGTGTTCGTCCAGATGAAAGCCAATGATTGACCGTTTAACTGCCATTTATGGGTTCCTTTTGTTAATGCGGCCACTTTAGCAGATCTTTTTTAACACTCAGACTGGACTGTGATTATCATATATCGGTATATGACTAAAGAGCCTTATCATATTTGTCGCTAATGACGTTATCCGTGTCTGTGGCTAGAAAGTGCCTGAATTTTGAGCAATATAGCCGCGAGGAATGTACAGAATGATAAGCACGAACACTAATTTTGAGACCAGCTTCATTGAATAAACAAACATCATTTCGCAGCGCTATGCCTCTTTGGGGGCTTCTGGTTGGCACTTTGTTGCTGGTCACTATAGTGATTGCTTATGTGGGTGGTGAAGTAATTCGTGCCAAAGAAATGGAACGATTACTGGCTCATGAGCAAGCTGAAATTGAAAGCACGCTAAATCTGGTGGCGTCGGCAATTGCTGACACGGTGGTAGTTCAGGACATCCCTGTGCTGGAAAAGGTCATCGATGAAATGAGAGTCATCGCTGAAGGGGTACACAGCGTGCGTATTGTTAATGATTATGGTCAGGTCTTATTGAACTGGAGTAGCCCGGAACCGGCTACGGGAAAATTGAAAAAGTTTGCTCGCGATATAAGACGAGGCGAGGATCAGTATTTCGGCAAACTATTACTCGTCTGGGATAACGGAGAAACAGTTAAGGAGATTTCAGAACAGATTGACGATGTGCGAATTAATATCGCAATTTTTATGGTGATAACAGGTTTTATATTACTGGCGTGGATGCACGCACTGGTTATTAATCCAGTTATGCGCATTAACCAGCGTCTGATTATTGGGGCCTCAAGTGAAGAGTTGAAATTCCATTGGTGGACCGCCAGGGAATTCAGGCGACTTAAGCGATCAGTAACACGTCTTGAAGAAGTAACAATTTCCAGAGATGAGTTAGAAAAAGAAGTTGAGCGTCGCAAAGATGCTGAAGTTGCTTTACTTGATCTTCGAGATGAGGCGTTAGAAGCCAATCGCGCCAAGAGTACATTCCTCGCTAACATGAGCCATGAATTACGCACACCACTTAATGCCATTATTGGCTACAGTGAAATGTTACATGATGACGCTAAAACTGATGGTCTTGATGCGTATTCTGACGACCTGGATAAAATCCACGCCGCAGGCCGACACTTATTAACGCTGATTAACGAAATCCTGGATCTGTCGAAGGTTGAGGCCGGGAAAATGGAGCTGCACCTTGAGTCATTCAATTTGCCAGACCTAATTGAGGTTGTGGTGTCTACTATTGAACCAATGGCGAAGAAAAATGGTAACGAGATAGTATGCGAAGGATTATCTTCAGTTGGGATTCTTCGCGCAGATTTTACTAAGGTGCGCCAAATTTTGTTAAACCTGTTGAGTAATGCTATTAAATTTACAGAACATGGAAAAGTTATAATTACCGCAAAAAATGAATCTGTTGGTGGTGTCGATGGGATTGAAATAAAAGTCATGGATAATGGGATTGGTATAGGCAGCGAGGCGATGAAAAATATTTTTGAGCCATTTCAGCAGGCCGATATATCCACCACGCGAAAATACGGAGGAACGGGTTTAGGTTTATCGCTTTGCCAGAAATTTTGTAAAATGATGGGTGGTAAAATTTGGGTAAACAGCAAGGTTGGTGATGGATCCGATTTTGGTATCTGGCTGCCGATGAATGTTGTGGAGGAGACGTTTGAAGATCAGTCCGAAAAATCTGGGAAAATAGAACGCGCTGATGACCCCAAAAAAATGCGTCTGCCAGAAACTATTTCAAAACATCTAAAAAATCAGGAGCGGCGTAAAAAAATAGCGACAGTGTTAACTATTGATGATGATCCCAATGTGATTGATCTCATGACGCGTGTTTATAATCGAGAGGGTTTTCGTTCGATTTCGGCAACAAGTGCTATAGAAGGTATTGAGTTGGCGCGTAAGATCAAGCCAGATCTCATAACGCTGGATATTATGATGCCAGGAATGGATGGCTGGGACGCTCTGAAGATTTTGAAAGAAGATGCGGATCTCTGTGACATTCCAGTCATTATGGTGAGCATGGTAGAAAATAAACCTATGGCTATGGATATAGGAGCTTTAGCCTCTCTGGCCAAACCCATTGCCTGGGATCGATTACTGGATTTAACACGTCAGGCAGTTAGGGGGAAGCTTTCTCCAGAAGATGCTGCTATTGAATCGAAAGGTGGGGGTGTGGGTCAATAATCCATGTTGATTGTTGGTGTGATTTGTAAGATAAAAAAGTATTCGTTATATTTCTCATTAGTTAACTCTGTGTATTTACCTTAGCAGTGCTATGTTGGCATTCTATAGGTTGCGGCGTTCAATCAAATAAATTAAACAGGTTGTTCTGTTTTGAGACACACGTGAATAGAGAATTCCGGAATTTCCTTCACGCGCTTTACCGTAGCGCGCGCGATCTGGCTCCTATCGTTCTGGTTATTACCTTTTTTCAAGTCGCTATAATTCAACAGCCATTCCCTGATGCTGCAGGTTTGATCGCCGGGATGATAATGGTGGTGCTGGGGCTGACATTATTTATTCGTGGTTTGGAGATGGCTTTATTCCCCGTAGGTGAATCCCTGGCCTATGAGTTAGCACGTAAAGGCAGTCTTTTCTGGCTATTATTTTTCGCGTTTTCATTAGGTTGCGGCACTACGATTGCAGAACCTGCTTTAATTGCCATTGTAAACGAAGCAGCAACTGTGGCGGCTGAAGGTGGAATGATAATCGATACTCCTGATTCGCGTGAAAGTTATGCGTTAGGTTTGCGTATTACCGTGGCTGTTTCGGTAGGGCTGGCGATTATGGTGGGTGTATTGCGCATATTGAAAGGATGGCCAATCCAGTATTTGATTATCGGTGGTTATATTGGTGTGGTGTTGCTGACGATGATAGCGCCTAAAGAAATTATTGGTATTGCTTATGATTCTGGAGGTGTTACCACATCTACAGTAACAGTGCCGTTAGTAACTGCGCTAGGGATTGGCCTGGCTTCCAGCATTAAGGGGCGCAACCCTATGGTTGACGGGTTTGGTTTGATTGCATTTGCTTCGCTGACTCCCATGATGTTCGTAATGATTTACGGGATATTGATTTAATGGAGTTGGGAATATCATTAATCAATACGTTTTTTTCAACGGTGATAGACGTGTTACCTATCGCCATTATTATTTTTGGTATGCAGTTTTTTGTAATTCGGCGGCCAATCCCGAATGTAAGAAGAGTCGTTATCGGATTCATTGCTGTCATTGTTGGTTTAGCATTTTTCCTGGTTGGTCTTGAGCGTGCGTTGTTTCCTCTTGGTAAGTTAATGGCGGTTCAGTTAACCGATCCGGATTTTATTATGGGTGCGGTGTCTCAGGCGGGACAAATCCTTCAATGGCAGGATTACAAATGGGTATATTTGTTTGCATTTGCAATCGGGTTTTCATCAACAATTGCGGAACCTGCATTATTAGCTGTTGCCATCAAAGCAAGCGAAGTATCTGGCGGTGCGATTAGCGTTGGAGGGTTGCGGGTTTCTGTTGCTATTGGAGCGGCGATTGGTGTTGCCTTGGGGAGTTTCCGTATTATCACTGGCACGCCTTTGCATTACTACATAATTGCAGGATATGTCGTCGTTATTATTCAAACATTTTATGCGCCAAAAATGATTATCGCATTGGCCTACGATTCCGGTGGGGTGACGACATCCACGGTGACGGTACCTCTGGTAGCTGCGTTAGGTTTGGGTTTGGCTAGCACCGTTCCCGGTCGTAGTGCGTTGTTGGATGGGTTTGGACTCATCGCGTTTACTTGCCTGTTTCCTATAATGTCTGTGATGGCCTATGCGCAAATTAGTCATTGGCGATCACAGCAGTGGAGAGATTCTGATGTGTGACCGCAGGGCACTACTTTATAGTGAAAAAAGGTTTGAAACAGTTTTCATACAGGTACGTTACTAATATTTTTTACAATATATACTAATCGTTAATCAATATTCTAAATACAGGACGGAGAGACCGCTATGCATTTCAAATTACTTATTGCGTTGGTGGACGATAATAAAACTGATTCGGTGCTTGATGCTGCACGACAGGCTGGAGCAACCGGAGCGACGGTTATCAATCATGCGCGCGGAGAGGGGGTTGAGAAAAGCGCAACATTTTTTGGACTCACGCTGGAAACGCAGCGAGATATGCTGATGTTTTTGGTGGAGGAGCACCTTAGCCGAAGCATTCTGGAAAAAATTGCCGAAGTAGGTGACTTTGATAAAGGTACAGAAACAGGCATTGCATTTCAGATCGATGTGGAAGATGCGGTGGGTGTTAAACATCAAGTGGAAAAGTTGACTCACGTAGTGGAGGATGAATTATGAGTAATCGAAAAGTAATTCGTGTTAAAGATGTAATGAAGCACAATTTTGACATGGTAGATGGTTTAACAACTATCAGTGAAACGTTAAGCAAGATGAAACACGTCGACACAAAATGTGTAATTGTGAACAAACGGCACGATGATGATGCCTATGGCATGGTGCTGCTTTCGGATATTGCCAAGCAGGTACTTGGCAAAGATAAGGCTCCGGATCGAGTTAATGTATATGAAATTATGAGTAAGCCTGTGATAACCGTGGAACAGGATATGGATATTCGATATTGCGCCCGACTTTTTGAAAAATTTGGGTTGTCTCGTGCGCCGGTGGTAAGTAAAGGAGAAATTGTTGGTGTCGTTAGCTTGACTGATATGGTGCTGAAAGGTTTGTGTGGTGATCTTAACTAAGGCTTATCTGATATTTTGTTTCTTATCGTTTTAGGTCAATTTTCTCTAACTTGTTACAAAACGTGACTTGCTACTTAATATATTGAGATGTTCTATCGTGAAGCCTTAAGAGTAAGTCATCTATGATCTGGTTTTCTCTTTTTATTTTTGCTGGATTGTTATTGTCGGTTCATTTTTTGCTTCGCTACTTCGAGTCTGCCAGCATGGCCGACTGGGGGAGCCGAAAGGTAAATCGGATTGCCGGATTTATCAGTTTGTTTTGTCGTTACCTGCATAGATTCCAGTTTGAAACATTGCCATTACCCTCTGGCGGAGGTGCGCTTGTTGCTTCCAATCATATGTCCGGGCTGGACCCTTTCCTACTTATTGCCGCGAGTCCTCGTCCGCTCAGATTCCTGATTGCTCGTGAAGAATATGAGCGATTTGGAATGAACTGGTTATTTCGTTTAGCAAAGTGTATTCCAGTCGACCGGGATGTGCGGCCCGAGGGTGCCTTAAGGGAAGCACTAACGGCCCTGAAACTGGGTGATGTGGTGGCTGTATTTCCACATGGCGGAATACACCTGGATTCTGACCCTCCCCGCAAGCTCAAGGGAGGAGTGATTTTCCTGGCTCAAAAGGCCAATTGTGCGATATATCCTACTCGCGTGGATGATGTCCGGGGTGCTGGATATACCGCATTGGCGTTGCTTATTCCAAGCAGTTCGAGCCTGAAAGCTTATCCTGCGCTGGACTGTAATGGGTTACGTCACGGTGATTGCCTGAGCAGACTTACGTCTATCCTTTCTGGTGGGCGAGCCGAAGAGTAAACTCTCTGATGATTGGGCAATAATCAGGCCAACACATTGTTAATGTGGGCATAAATTAAGGCTATTAGGCGTATAAAGAGGCTTGATTATAAAATAATCAAAAGCTAGTATCTTTATCAGGATATGTGAATTTGATCACTTTACCCGCTGGCACCAGGTTAGTTACGGGTAGATTGGATTCGGGTCATATGCTTTGTCAAACAACACACATAAGGTGGCATTCAATGGGACTGGAATTAGTATCGAAAGAAGATATCGATGTGAATATCAGAAGACAAGCCCCGTCAGAAGACACGACACCTGCATATATGGGCACAGAACATCGTGCAAATGTTCGCAGGATTACAGTAGATCGTCGTGAAATGGTGCGTTTTGAAGAAAAGTCTGATCGCCGTGGCGGCAAAGAGCGTCGTGTAGCAAACCAGTTGTGGAATGGTCGCGACGTATAGCTATTTGTCTGTAGTTTTAGACTGGAGTTTAACAAAGCAATCCCTGTGAATGCCTGGATGAGTCAGGCAGGTTTGCGTAGCCTTCAAATTCTTCCCCGAGCGTTACTTCTAGTTTTATCCATATTTTTCCATCAGTTTTTACCTCTGTTTTTATTACCTCTTTAATTAATTCGCCGTAATCATTTCCAGTGTAATTCAATTTTTAATGCTTGAATAAGCATTCCCCGCCCCCATGTAGGGTTTAATGAAGATTAAAGGTCAAAATTAATTTAAGGGGTAAAACCTTTTTAGGGGCAAAGTCATGCGAATGGATAAACTCACCACCAAATTTCAGTCTGCGCTGGCCGATGCGCAAAGTCTTGCTGTTGGCAGGGATCACCAGTTTATTGAACCCGCCCATCTCATGACTGCCATACTGGATCAGGAAGGCAGCACGGTTCGGCATTTATTTGCGAAGGCATCGGTAAATGTGAATCAGTTGCGCACGTTGTTGGGAGAAGCTCTTGAGAAATTTCCGCAGGTAGAAGGTGCCGGTGGTGATGTTCATATTTCTAACGACTTGAGTCGACTGTTGAATGTAACGGACAAGCTGGCGCAGGACCACAAGGATGCCTACATTTCCAGTGAGTTATTTGCACTGGCAGCTGTAAAAAGCAAAGGTCAGTTAAGTGATCTTTTGCACAAGGCGGGTGCTGCTAAGGGATCGGTAGAGCAAGCCATTGATGAATTGCGTGGAGGGGAAAGTGTTGATGACCCTAACGCCGAAGAAAGTCGCCAGGCTCTGGAAAAATACACCATCGATTTAACCGAGCGTGCCGAACAAGGCAAGCTTGATCCGGTGATTGGTCGTGACGACGAAATTCGTCGCACTATTCAGGTTTTACAGCGCCGTACTAAAAATAACCCCGTGCTTATTGGTGAACCCGGTGTGGGTAAGACCGCCATTGCCGAAGGTCTGGCACAACGCATTATTAATGGTGAAGTACCTGAAGGTATGAAAGGAAAACGCTTGTTGTCGTTAGACATGGGCGCCCTGATTGCAGGTGCAAAATTTCGAGGTGAATTTGAAGAACGATTAAAGGCTGTGCTTAATGATTTATCTAAGCAGGAAGGCCAAATCATTTTATTCATCGACGAACTACACACCATGGTAGGAGCAGGTAAGGCCGAAGGCGCTATGGACGCGGGCAACATGCTCAAACCAGCTCTGGCACGTGGTGAGTTACATTGTGTTGGCGCCACTACCCTGGATGAATATCGGCAGTACGTGGAAAAAGATGCGGCGTTGGAAAGACGCTTTCAAAAAGTATTGGTGGATGAGCCTAGCGTGGAAGACACCATTGCCATTCTTCGTGGCCTCAAAGAAAAATACGA
>JAUWVK010000066.1 GCA_030617485.1 Gammaproteobacteria bacterium | reverse complement strand
TAAGTCATGGCCATCCAGTATCACAGGAATTGCTTGCTGTTGAATTTCCGTCGCTTCATTGAAGCCACATTTATCAATAGCGCGTAATAAGTTTTCACTCAAATTGAGCTCTTTAAAAAGCATAAATACTCCACAGACCACCCATAAATGGCCAGTCTAATAATAAATAGAATTAATATTAGTCGTCGAACGTGGTACTGGATTTTTTTCGTGGCAAGCGTCAAACATAGCCAAAATGGCAGCTGACATGCACGATAGGAATCGTTACCTGGTTCTTCGTTGGGTAGAGCAAGTGGCTAGAGCCAGCTGCAATCCCAAACGCCACTAACCAGATAACCGAGAATCCCAATTAACCGGGAATCAAATACGGGGGGAAGGTCAGGAACGCTTATCTCCTCACCCTTCTAACTACACCTTGGTGAGGAGCGCGCACTATACGTGCCCGATTACTGAAACACAAGAGAGTTGTCCTTATACTCGTATAGAATTTCTATTTTGCTCCAAATACCTGATAATTCACAGAATAAGCGCACAATAAGTACGTAACGTTATCCTTTTAAGCACCAGTTTCTTATTCACTAACGACGGCCGGAATCACATTCTATGCTCAAGATTTCTCATCAGATCAGTATTCCTGATAAGGAAATTGATATCAGTGCCATCAGATCACAAGGCGCTGGTGGTCAAAACGTCAACAAAGTTTCGACCGCTATTCATCTTCGATTCAATATTCAAGCATCCAGCTTGCCTTTGGTGTACAAGCAGCGTTTGTTAGCCTGCCAGGATCAGCGCATCAGCAACGATGGGGTTATTGTGATCAAATCACAACGCTATCGAAGCCAGGACAAAAACAGGGAAGATGCCCTGTTACGGCTGAAGGAATTCATAAAGAAAGCCATGTTTACGCCAAAAAAGCGTAAGGCAACCAAACCAACACGCAGCTCACAAAGAAAACGCGTCGACAGCAAAGTCAAACATGGTCGCCAAAAGTCCTTACGTGGAAAAGTATTCGATTAACTAAATAATAGATACTATTTTATAATGAGAAAAGGCAGAGAAATAAGATAGCGAAAATAAATATGGCCCTAAAATCAACAATATTCAAAGTTAACTTGCAGATTTCGGATATGGATCGTCATTATTATAATGAGCATAGTTTTACGATTGCCCGCCATCCGTCCGAAACAGATGAACGCATGATGGCACGCATAATGATTTTCGCGATACACGCAAACGAACAACTTGCATTCACTAAAGGCTTAAGCACGGATGATGAGCCCGATATATGGAAAAAGGGTCTTAGTGGAGAAATTGAGCAATGGATTGACCTGGGCCAGCCCGATGAAAAAAGGATACGAAAAGCCTGCGGTGTTGCTAAACAGGCCTTCATTTATTGTTACAGTGGCAGCAGCGCAGCAATATGGTGGGATCAGAATAACAGCAAGCTTCAACGCTTTGATAATTTGTCAGTAATCAACATTCCCGCCACAGACGTACAAAATCTTGGTAAATTGGCTCAAAAAAATATGCAATTAAGCTGTACCATCGAAGACGGTATTATCTGGATGAGTGATGGCGATTCAACCGTTGAAATAAACCCGGAAATCCTGAAATAGCCAAATATTTAGCGTCTATGAACGGATAAGCACTTCTTTTTCAGGCCTGGTGAGCTTTTTTATTGCGCTTTCACGGCTGGCGGCCTCTGAACGTGAAGCAACCTCTTCTTTATACACCAGTTTTACCGGCCTTCGTGCACGCGTATATTTTGCACCCGCCTTATTATCTTTGTTGTGTTCCTCAATACGGCGCACAACATCCGTAGCAATACCGGTATACAGACTATTGTCAGAACATCGCACTACATAAACAAACCATAGATCAGAAGCCATTTGTTAATTACCCAATTCCATATTGTCACTCATGATGAAATGATATTGCTCAATTTATCTAAAGAATAGAAAAAGACATTCAGTAATTAAATAATATTACCTATAATAAGCTTTTGGCTAGCCAAAACTGAAGCATCCCTTTCAAATCATATTTTTCTTTAAAATTAAGGATATCGAGTGAACGATTTTTACACTGGCCAACGATGGATGAGCAACACTGAGTCTGAGCTCGGCCTTGGCACTGTACTGGCAATAGATCACCGCACCGTCACTATTCATTTCCCAGCAACGGATGATACCCGCGTTTACGCCAGGCAAACAGCGCCATTAACCCGCATTGCTTTTGAAATCGGCGACAATATTAAAAGCCAGGATGGCTGGAGCCTTAACGTTACTTCTATTGAAGAAATTGAAGAGTTGCTTGTCTATTATGGAACCGATGAAACAGGTAAAGAGACCATACTCGTAGAAAGTAACCTTGATAACTTTATGCAACTCAACCGACCCGCAGAAAGATTGTTTGGCGGTCAAATTGATAGCGTAAAATGGTTCGAACTACGTTATCAAACCCTTGGTCACATCAACAGGCTCGCGCACTCAGAATTATACGGATTAACAGGATGCAGAATCAGCCTCATCCCCCATCAGTTGTACATAGCTCATGAAGTAGCATCCCGTTATGCGCCCAGGGTACTTCTTGCAGATGAAGTCGGCCTGGGAAAAACCATTGAAGCAGGCATGATCTTACATCAGCAGGTTTTAACCGGTCGCGCTCAACGAATATTAATAGTTGTCCCCGAAACTCTGATGCATCAATGGTTAGTTGAAATGATGCGCCGCTTCAATTTGTTCTTTAGTATTTTTGATGAAGATCGCTGTTTTGAAATCGAAGAAGCTGGAAACGTTGAAAATCCTTTCCATAGCGAGCAATTAATATTATGCAGTCTTGAATTCCTCACCAAAAACCCGAATCGCTACCAACAGGCGTATTCCGGAGAATGGGATTTGCTAGTAGTAGATGAAGCTCACCATCTTCAATGGTCGCCAGAACATGCCAGTCAGGAATATACCGTTGTAGAGACACTGGCAGCACATACGAGTGGCGTTTTACTATTAACCGCAACCCCGGAACAATTGGGTAAAGAAAGCCATTTTGCTCGCCTACGTCTGCTAGACCCAGGTCGTTTCCATGACTTCAATACTTTTATTGAAGAGGAAAAATCATACGAACCTTTTGCTCATGTCATAGATGAGCTTTTTTCCACTGAAGAGTTAAGTGAAGCAGGTCTTAAGGTTATATCGGATACACTTAATGAAGGTGACAACAGTTCCTTGCTTGATGACATACAGGATTCCGACAAGTCGGAACAGGAAAGACAAAATTCTCGCAATGAATTGATTGAACATCTACTGGATCGACATGGCACTGGCCGGGTTTTATTTCGCAATACTCGTTCATCGGTAAAAGGATTTCCTCTACGTAAAGTTCACCCCTACCCATTACCATTCCCTGATGCCTATTTAGAACAGGTAAAAAATGAGGAACAAGGACCAGCCTCACCACAAGATTTATTGTGCCCGGAAATACTTTATCAGGACTCAAACCCAGATCAACTCTGGACTGATGTAGATACTCGAGCCCAGTGGTTAACAGAAAAACTAAAAAATCTTAAACCAAACAAAGTGCTGGTTATTGCCGCAAATGCAACCACAGTCCTGGACCTTGCCGAAATATTAAGAGTCAAAGAAGGCATTAATGCTGCAGTTTTTCATGAAGGCCTTAGCATTATAGAGCGTGATCGCTCCGCTGCATTTTTTGCCGACCAGGAATACGGAAGCCAGGTGATGATATGTTCTGAAATCGGCAGCGAAGGTCGTAACTTCCAATTCTCACATCATCTTGTTTTATTTGATTTACCACTCAATCCAGATTTGCTGGAACAACGCATTGGCCGTCTTGATCGAATTGGCCAGAAAGAAGAAATACAAATTCATGTTCCCTTCCTTGAAGGTAGCGCACAAAACGTCATGTTTCGCTGGTATCACGAAGCCTTGTCAGCATTTGAACATACCTGTCCCGCAGGCCTAAGTGTATTCAAACAAGTGGAAAAAACACTCACCAAAGCATTACAGAGTAAAAACCCATCCCATGCCGATATGGATGAACTTATAAGTACCAGCTCAAATTATTACAAGGATATGAATACAGCGCTGCAACAGGGAAGAGATAAGCTACTGGAATACAATTCATGCAGACCATCAATAGCCAATGCTCTCAAGAAACAAACAGAAATCGATGACACAAAAAGCAGTCCTGAAAATTATTTAAGCGGCGCATTTGACTGTTATGGTATAGATATGGAGGAGCATAGTGAAAACTGCTTCGTCATTAGACCGAGTGACCACATGCAAACCGCTTCCTTTCCAGGTTTACATCCGGAAGGCATGACGATTACATTCGACCGTAATACCGCACTTACCTTTGAAGATGCACACTATATAACCTGGGAGCACCCTCTTGTCACTGGCACTATAGACATGGTGACATCTAATGAATATGGCAACACGTCGGTAGTTGCAATGAAATCTACCAGATTCAAAGCCGGAACCGTATTACTTGAGTCTATATTTATGGTTGAAGCCGCCTCAAGTATAAAACTCCAGTCGAAACGTTATTTTCCACCGACTACAATTAGAGTTGTTATCGATAAAAATGGTAATGATTTCAGCAAAATATTGCTCCATGAACATATCGGAGAAGAAAGAATCTCAGTTGATTCAGAAACTGCTACTCGCGTAATACGAGACCAACAGCATGAGCTGAAAGCAATGGTATCGAAAACTGAAACTCTGGCATCAAAACAAGCCACGGTAATACTCAAAGCTTCACATCAACGGGGACACCAGCTGTTAAATAAAGAAATATCCCGACTTAAGGCCTTAAGTCAGGTAAATGCCAGCGTACGAAAAGAAGAATTAGAATATTTTGAAGAGCACTGGAAAACACTAAAAAAGGTAATTGATTCCACCACTCCCCGTCTTGATGCGTTGAGGGTGATTGTTTGTGTTTAGAGTCTGATTATTGTTTTGATAATAGCTTTTGAATGTTTGAAATATTCCTAATCCACGGGTTTGCTTTCTTTAACTCAGACGACATGCCAATTATCGCCTCTTTTGCGAGACTGTATGACTCAAAACTTCCATAAACAAGCAAATAAAATATCTTCCCGTTTTTCTGATTTCGGTAATAAACAGAATTTTCCTGTAGATTATTTTTATTAATAAATTTTTTCAACGCAGACTCATTGGCCAACATTATTAACTGAATAGTGAAATTATTGCTCGGCTGTCCAACAATCCATTTCTCACCATCAGTTAATTTCTCTGCATCAGCTGACATGCCCACATCACCTGACGCTTCAGAGGTCATTCTTTCAATTTCAGCCGGCTGATTAATGTCTGCCCCAACGATCATCGAATCCGCTACTGGAGATTCCTCTACAGGAGCCTCATCTTTTAAGTCTGACTCACTAGCTAAAACTGGCGCGGGATCAAGTGTAGGTGATTTTTTATCTCTAAGGTCAATGACAGCATCATCAGATGGTGGCAAAAGATGTAATGCTTGTTTGGCATTTTCATTACCATTGGCTGCTGCAGAATTAAACCACTGAGCCGCAAGCGAGTCATTACGAGTAACACCTAGACCATTAAAGTACAGGTAACCCAGAGCATACTGTGCATCACCCCTTCCCCGCTCAGCTAACGGTTTTAACAGTTTCGCAGCAACAGTATAATTTTTCTGGTTGAATGCCACATTTGCATTCTTAACCTCCTCATCATAACTAACAGAAACTTCTCTTGAGAGAGTTTTTGTTGTCGTCGTACACGCTGATAGTGTCGCAATAAATAATGCAATAAATGCAAGCTGGTATAGTTTTTTATTCATAATGATTATTATATTGTTTTATGATTCATTTTTTTAAAATGCATTAATGAATAATAGATGCACCAATCCCACGTTTATCACTGGCCGCCGTAACTTTATTTTTCTTTTTATCCCATACGATGGCCTGCATGTTGCCATAATGACCAAATCCACCTCCGTAGGGTGACATCTGTTTTTTCATATTATGTCCGCGCAAGGACAGCTCCTGCTCGGAATCCTCAGAAAAAACTTTGTTCTCATACATTACCATGTCAGGTAAATATTGATGATGAAAACGCGGCTTATCGACAATCTGTTCTGCATTCGCGCCCTTCTCGTATTCGAGCAAACCCAACAATAACATCGTAATAATACGGCTTCCGCCAGGAGTTCCTAAAATTGCTACACCCCTATCATCCTCAACAAATGTTGGAGACATACTGGAAAGCATTCGTTTGCCGGGCTCAATTGAATTAGCTTCGGCACCAACCAACCCATACGCATTAGGCACACCCGGCTTTGCAGAGAAATCATCCATCTCATCATTCAGCAAAAATCCGGTTCCCGGTACAACGAAACAGGAACCAAACAGATAATTAACACTTAAAGTAGCCGCAACACGGTTGCCCTCATTATCGAGTATTGAAAAGTGAGTTGTATCGGAGCCAGCCCCCGTCGGATTATTCACAGCTTTTAACTGACTGCTGAGTGTAGCCTGATCCATCTGAATATTTTTAATCAGTTGTTGAGCATGTTTGGCGCTGGTAAGTTTACTAACAGGAACATCAACAAAATCGCTATCGCCAAGATACTCCGCTCTATCTCTGTACGCGCGACGCATAATCTCGATGGTTAAATGCTTCTGATCCGCATCACTTAATTTTTTCAGATCATATTGATCTAGCATTCGTAGCATACCGGCTAAGGCTATACCACCAGATGATGGAGGCGCTGCGGAAACAATCTTCATATTATGATAATTAGCAACAATAGGATTTCGTTCGACAATATTGTAATTTCTTAAATCATCAACCGACCACACACCACCTGCCGCCTGAACTCCATCGGCAAGTTTTTTGGCAAACTTACCCTCATAGAAACCGGCAGCACCGAGATTAGCTATCCTTTCAAGAGTTTTTGCCAGGTCTGGTTGCTTCAAAACATAACCCAGCGAGGGAACTTCATTGTTAACCAGATAAATACTGGCTGTCGTTGGATCTTCTTTCAGGGTGTTGAGGCGCATTTTGGCATAACGACGATATTGCTTATCAACCTTAAAACCATTTCGGGCAACATTGATTGCCGCTTTCATGCTGACACTCAACGGAAGTTTCCCATACTTGCTGGCGATGTGAACCATTGCTGCCGGCACACCCGGTATACCAGCGGCCAGTGGGCCATTTATAGAAGCGCCCTTACGAACATCACCCTTCTCATCCAGATACATATCACGGTGGGCTGCACCAGGGGCCTTTTCACGACCATCAACCATCACCTGAAATCCATCAGAATTACGATGCAGTAACCAGAACCCCCCACCGCCAATACCTGAACCATAGGGTTCCACAACACCAATTAACGCTGTGACGGCAACAGCCGCATCAAAAGCATTACCCCCCTGATTTAATATCTCCATTCCAGCAGCGGTTGCCATTGGGTGAGCAGTCGCAATTGCAGCCTGTGGTGGATTTTTGTTTGCCCGGTCATCAGTTACTGCGTTACTGGTTGCCTGATCAGACGTATCGCAAGATGCCGTAACCAGTATAACCAGCGATATGAAAAATGTGAGTAATATTCTGGATTTATTCATTTGATCATTATACAAAGAATTATCACTAGGGCTATGAAAAACAAGATGTTTTATGCCTTTTCATCAGGAAAAACTGCTTAACTGTTACTTCCTCTGTGGTGATTATAGCTTCTTGTTCAAGCATGGCTCTCAGTGTATGCTCGGCTTCGCAATTGATCGACGGTTCCTGTGGCTTAGCGTGTTAAATAGTTAAGCCGTTTGGATTAATAGGGAATTCACGTTTGCCCTCGTTTTTTACTAAACGCTTAGCAAGCAACTGAAGCTGTCCCCGCAACTGTATTCGGTTAGGCTGCAAAAAGTAGTG